>NZ_JAELTK010000002.1:0-155857 GCF_016428765.1 Delftia sp. ASV31 | reverse complement strand
CTGGGCGTGTACATGAGCCCGGCCATGCAGCAGCGCTACCCGGGCGTGGAGTTCAGCCAGTTCATGGGCGCCGAGATGATGGCCGGCAAGTACGGCCTGGCCAAGGACCAGCTGGACGCCTATGCGCTGCAAAGCCATGAGCGCGCCGTGCAGGCCGCGCGCGAGGGCCGCTTCGACCGCGAGATCCTGGCCGTGCAGGCGCGCAGCGCCGAAGGCGGTGCCGAGGGCGAAGGCCAGCCGCACACGGTGGATGAAGGCATACGCTTCAACGCCACGCTGGAAGGCATTGCCGGCGTCAAGACCATCCGCGAGGGCGGCTGCGTGACGGCGGCCACGGCCAGCCAGATCTGCGATGGCGCCAGCGGCGTCATGGTGGTCAGCGAGCGCGGCCTCAAGGCCCTGGGCGTGCAGCCGCTGGCGCGCATCCACCACATGAGCCTGCTCGGGCATGACCCCGTGATCATGCTGGAGGCCCCCATCCCCGCCACCCAGGCCGCGCTGAAGAAGGCCGGCATGCGCATCTCCGACATCGACCTGTACGAAGTCAACGAGGCCTTTGCCCCCGTGCCCCTGGCCTGGCTGCAGGCCACGGGCGCCGATCCGGCGCGGCTCAACGTCAACGGTGGCGCCATTGCGCTGGGGCATCCGCTGGGCGCCTCGGGCACCAAGCTCATGGCCACGCTGATCCACGCCCTGCATGCGCGCGGCGGTCGCTACGGCCTGCAGACCATGTGCGAGGGCGGCGGCATGGCCAACGTCACCATCATCGAGCGTCTTTAGGCGCCGCCATGCCACCGTGCGGCCGGCGCGGCCCGCGCCGGTCGCCCACCATCGGGGGGAGGGAAAGCCATGAGCCAGGACTCGCAGCCCCTGCTGCGCATCGAAGGCGTTTCGCTGCGCTTCGGCGGCATCGTCGCGCTGGACGGCGTGAGTTTCGATGTTGCGGCAGGCCAGATCTGCGGCCTCATCGGCCCCAACGGCGCAGGCAAGAGCAGCCTGTTCAACTGCCTGTCGCGGCTGTATGCCTGGCAGGCCGGCCACATCCGCTTTCGCGGCCAGCCGCTGGCCACGCTGGCGCGCCACCGCATGGCCGCGCTGGGCATGGGCCGCACCTTCCAGAACCTGGCCCTGTTTTCCAGCATGACGGTGGCCGACAACGTGCGCCTGGGCACGCACAGCCACCAGCACGCCGGCTTTGTGCGCGATGCCCTGCGCCTGCCCGGCGTGCGCCGGCGCGAGGCAGAAGCCCGCGCCCAGGCGCAATCGCTGATGGCCCTGCTGGAGCTGACGGGCGTGGCAGAGCGCCGCGTGGCCGACCTGCCCTTCGGCACGCAAAAGCGCGTGGAGCTGGCGCGCGCCCTGGCCTGCCGCCCGCAGTTGCTGCTGCTGGACGAGCCGGCCTGCGGCCTCAACCATGAGGAGCTGGCCGGCCTGGGCGACCTGATCCTGTCGCTGCGTGACCGGCTGGAGCTGACCGTGCTGCTGGTGGAGCACCACATGGGCCTGGTCATGCGCGTGAGCGACAAGGTCGTGGCGCTGAACTTCGGCCGCAAGATCGCCGAGGGCACGCCCGGCGAGGTCCGCGCCCATGCCGAAGTCATCCGCGCCTACCTGGGTTCGGACATGCAGCCGCAGGATCAGGACAGGGAGGTGGCGCATGCCGGCACTGCTTGAAATCCGCGGACTGCATGCGGCCTACGGGTCGGTGCGCGTGCTGGACGGCATCGACATGGACCTGGCCGAAGGCCGCGTCACGGCCCTGCTGGGCGCCAATGGCGCGGGCAAGACCACCACGCTGCGTGCCATCTGCCGCCATTTGGTGGACACGCGCGGCGAGGTGCGCCTGGCCGGCGAACGCATAGACCGGCACAGCACCGAGCGCATCGCGCGCCAGGGCGTGGGCCATGTGCCCGACGGGCGCGGCACCTTCGCCCAGCTCAGCGCCGAGGAGAACCTGCGCCTGGGCGCGCAGGCCCGCCCCACGCGGGCGGCCCGCGCCGACGTGGGCGGCGATATGGAGCGCATGTTCGGCTACTTCCCCCGCCTGCGCGAGCGCCGCACCCAGCAGGCCGGCACGCTGTCGGGCGGCGAGCAGCAGATGCTGGCCATTGCCCGCGCCCTCATGGGCCGCCCGCGCCTGCTGCTGCTGGACGAGCCCTCCTTCGGCCTGGCGCCGCTGGTGGTGCGCGACATCTTCGGCATCCTGCGGCGCATCAACGCCGAGCAGGGCACGACCATCTTGCTGGTGGAGCAGAACGCGCGCCTGGCGCTGGAGCTGGCGCACAGCGCCTACCTGCTGGAGACCGGCCGCATCGTGCTGCACGGCCCCAGCGAAGCCATGCGCCGCAACGATGCGGTACGCCAGGCCTATCTCGGGGAGTAGCGGCGATGGACGCCTTCATCCACCAATTGCTGGCCGGCCTGGCCACGGGCGGCATCTATGCCACCGTGGCCCTGGCCCTGGTCATGATCTACCAGGCCACGCACCACATCAATTTCGCGCAGGGCGAGATGGCCATGTTCTCCACCTTCATCGCCTGGGCGCTGCTGCAGGCGGGGCTGCCGTACTGGTGGGCCTTCCTGGCCACGGTGGCGCTGTCCTTCGTACTGGGCGCGGCCGTGGAGTTCACCATCATCCGCCCCATGCACAAGGCAGCGGACCTGGCCCAGGTGGTGGTCTTCATCGGCCTGCTGATCGTCTTCCACAGCCTGGCCGGCTGGATCTTCGGCTACACCATCAAGGAGTTTCCCAGCCCGTTCCCGGCCGACGCCTGGTATGGCAGCGCCCTGATGTCGGCCCACGAGGTGGGCACCATCTTCGTGGCGCTGGCCATCGTGGCCCTGCTGTTTGCCTTCTTCCGGCTCACGCCGCTGGGGCTGGCCATGCGCGCGGCCGCGCAGAACCCGGCCTCCTCGCGCCTGGTGGGCATCTCCGTGGGGCGCATGCTGCTGCTGGGCTGGGGCCTGGCCGGCGCCATCGGCGCGGTGGCCGGGATGATGGTGGCGCCCGTGGTCTTCCTCGATCCGCACATGATGAGCGGCGTGCTGCTGTATGCCTTTGCGGGCGCGCTGCTGGGCGGCATCGACAGCCCCGCGGGCGCCGTGCTGGGCGGCTTCATCGTGGGCGTGCTTGAAAACCTCGTGGGCAGCTACGTGGTCGGCACCGAACTCAAGCTTTCTGTGGCCCTGGTGCTGATCGTGGGCGTGCTCATCGTGCGGCCGGCCGGGCTGATGGGCCGCAAAGTCGTCAGGAGGGTTTGAACAATGCCCCCCCTGAGCGGCTACGCCGCTTCCCGTTGCACGGCGCCCCCTCTCTCGCTACGCGGGAGGGGGACGACACCCTCGCGGCGGGGCGGCGCGGCCGGCGTAGGCCCTTGCCCGGTGTCCCTCGCTTTTGGACCACGCCAGTTTTGTGCCCAACGCCCTGGAGAACAATGATGTCCACACGATCCGCCTCCTCGTCTGACGCACTGGTCGCCGCCACCAGCGCACGCCGCCCCCTGCCCCTGGGCACGGTACTGATCGCGGCGCTGGCGCTGGCGGCCTGCCCGCTGGTCTTCGTGGCCAAGGGCTACCAGCTGTTCCAGGCCACCATGGTGCTGGCCTATGCCGTGGCCCTGGTGGGGCTGAACATCCTCACGGGCTACAGCGGCCAGATCTCGCTGGGCCATGGCGCCTTCTTCGCCATAGGCGCCTATGCGGCCGGCATCCTGATGGACCGCGCGGGCCTGGCCTACTGGCTGGCCGTGCCTGCAGCGGGCCTGGTGAGCCTGACGGCGGGCTACCTGTTCGGGCGGCCCGCGCTCAGGCTGGAAGGGCTGTACCTGGCGCTGGCCACCTTTGCGCTGGGCGTGGCCATGCCCCAGCTGCTCAAGTACCGCCACCTGGAGGCCTGGACCGGCGGCGTGGGCGGCATCGTGCTGACCAAGCCCGAGGCGCCCTGGGGCCTGCCGCTGGATGCCGACCAGTGGTTCTACCTCTATGCATTGGCCGTGGCGGCGCTGCTGTTCTGGATGGCGCGCAACCTCATAGACAGCGGCAGCGGCCTGGCGCTGCGCGCCATCCGCGACCACGCCATGGCGGCCGAGGCCATGGGCGTGGACAACGCGCACTGCAAGTCCATGGCCTTTGCGATTTCGGCCGGCTACACGGGCGTGGGCGGCGCGCTGTCGGCCATTGCCGTGCAGTTCGTGGCGCCCGACTCCTTCACCATGTTCCTGTCGATCTCGCTGCTGGTGGGCGTGGTGGTGGGCGGCGTGGGAACGCTGTGGGGCGCGCTGTTCGGCGCCCTGTTCATCATGTTCATCCCGGGGCTGGCCGAGCAGGTGTCCAAGGCCGCGCCCTGGGCCGTCTACGGCACCGTGCTCATCGTCTTCATGTTCGCCATGCCCGGCGGCGTGATGGGCCTGCTGCACCGGCTGGGCCGGCCGGGCCGGCGCCTGCCCCGGCAGCGGCCGCGTGCCTGACTTTCCATCCCCACCCACAGGAGTCCCCCATGAATTCCAGTCCGGCCGTCCGCATGGAACGCCACGGCAACAACGGCGAGATCGCCCTCATCGTCCTCCAGGACAGCGCCCGCATGAATCCGCTGGGCAGGCCCTTGCAGCTGCGGCTGCGCGAACTGCTGGCCGAGGTGCGCGAGGACACCTCCCTCCGCGCCCTGGTGCTCACCGCCGAGGGCCGGGGGTTTTGCGTGGGCGCGGACCTGTCGTCCATGGGCGGCGCACAAGGCGGCGCACAAGGCGGGGCGCAAGGCGGGGCACAAGGCGGGGCCCAGGCCGACGGCCGCACGCTGGGCGCGCAGACGGCCGACAACATGCACCAGCTGTCCAACCGCCTCATCCTGGACCTGCAGCAGTTGCCCGTGCCCGTGGTCTGCGCCATCAACGGCGCGGCAGCCGGGGCCGGCGTGGGCCTGGCCCTGGCCGGCGACGTGGCGCTGGCGGCGCGCTCGGCCTACTTCTACCTGCCTTTCCTGCCGCGCCTGGGCATCGTGCCGGACCTGGGCACCACCTGGTTCATCGAGCGCCGGCTGGGCCGTGCGCGCGCCCTGGGCCTGTCCCTGCTGGGCGACAGGCTGGGCGCGCAGCAGGCTGCCGACTGGGGCCTGGTCTGGGCCTGCGTGGACGACGAGGCCCTGCGCGAGCAGGCCCTGGCCACGGCCGCCCGCCTGGCGCGGCTGCCGGCCGGCGCCGTGCTGGAAGCCCGCCGCGCGCTGGACCACGCAGCCGCTTCCACGCTGGAGCAGCAGCTTCACTACGAGGCCGAACGCCAGCGCGATCTGGTGGGCGCGCCGGCCTTCATGGAGGGCGTGCAGGCCTTCATGCAAAAGCGCGAACCCGTGTTCGCGCCACGCCAGCCGGGCTGACCGCCGCGCCTTCCCGCCACGCCTTCCCGCCGCACCTTCCCGACGCGACTTGCTGCGCCCGCACATGCATTCGTCGGAATCGACGATGGGCGCGCGCCGGGCCGGTTCCTACCATGGACCGGCCACCACAAGAAAAGCGGGCACGGCGCCCGCAAGCCAGGAGACCACCATGCGCAACCCCTTCGCCCGCGGCCCCCGCGCCCTGATCGCCTGCCTGGCGCTGGTCCTGCCGGCCGTCACCCAGGCGCCAGCCCAGGCCCAGACCCAGACTCAGACTCAGAAGAAGTACGACACCGGCGCCAGCGACAGCGAGATCCGCATCGGCAACTTCGTGCCCTACTCGGGCCCGGTGTCGGCCTACGGCACCATCGGCAAGGCCCATGCGGCCTACTTCGCCAAGATCAATGCCGAGGGCGGCATCAACGGCCGCAAGATCACCTACCTCTCCGCCGACGACGCCTACAACCCCGCCCAGAGCGTGGAGCAGACGCGCAAGCTGGTCGAGCGCGACGGCGTGCTGCTGATGTTCGGCGCGCTGGGCACCTCGCACAACCAGGCCGTGCATCGCTACATGAACCAGCGCAAGGTGCCCCAGCTGTTCGTCTCCACGGGCGCCACGCGCTGGGGCGATCCGAAGAACTTCCCCTGGACCATGGGCTGGCAGCCCACCTACCAGCTCGAAGGCCGCACCTTCGCCCAGCACATCCTGGCCACGCGGCCCCAGGCCAAGGTGGCCGTCCTGATGCAGAACGACGACTTCGGCAAGGACTACCTCAAGGGCGTGCTCGACGGATTCGGCGAGCAGGCCAAGCAGCGCATCGTCGTGCAGCAGACCTACGAGGTCGGCGACCCCACGGTGGACAGCCAGATGGTGGCGCTCAAGGGCTCGGGGGCGGACACCTTCATCAACATCAGCACGCCCAAGTTCGCGGCCCAGTCCATACGCAAGGCCGCCGACATCGGCTGGAAGCCTGCGCACTACCTGGTCAGCGTCTCGCTGTCCATCAGCTCGGTGCTCAAGCCCGCGGGCCTGGACAACGCGCGCGGCGTGATGACGGCCAGCTACCTGCGCGAGCCCTCGGACCCCACCAACCAGGGCACGCCCGAGCTGGCCGGCTACCTAGCCTTCATGCAGCAGTTCTACCCGGCCGGCGACCCCAACGATTCGCTCAACGTCATCGGCTACTCCCAGGCCCAGACCCTGGTGCAGGTGCTCAGGCAGGCCGGCGACGAGCTCACGCGCGCCAACATCATGGAGCAGGCCGCCAGCCTGAAGATGGACCTGCCCATGCTCTACCCGGGCATCAGCCTGCAGACCGGTGCGGACGATTTCTTCCCCATCAAGAAGATGCAGCTCGTGCGCTTCGACGGCAGCCGCTACGCGCCCGTGCAATGACCCCGGCCTTCAGGACAACGACAGGAGACACCCCCATGCCCGCCTTGCAAGGACTGATGCAGGACCGCCCGCTCATGATCTCGTCGCTGATCGAGCATGCGGCGCGCTTTCACCCGCACACCGAGATCGTCTCGCGCCTGCCGGAAACCCGGGACGGTGGCCTGCACCGCACCGACTGGGCCGGCATGCGCCGCGCCTCCTGCCAGGTGGCCAACGCCCTGCAGTCGCTGGGCGTGCAGCCTGGCGAACGCGTGGGCACGCTGGCCTGGAACAGCTGGCGCCACCTGGCGCTGTACTTCGGCGTCTCGGGCAGCGGCGCGGTGCTGCACACCATCAACCCGCGCCTGTTTCCCGAGCAGATCGAATACATCGCCAACCATGCCGAGGACCGGGTGCTGTTCTTCGACGTGACCTTCGCGCCGCTGGTGGAAAAGCTCGCACCGCATCTGAAGACCGTGACCACCTATGTCTGCATGAGTTCGCGCGAGCACATGCCCGCGCTGGACCTGCCCGGCCTGCACTGCTGGGACGAGCTGGTGGGCAACCAGAGCGAGGACTTCGACTGGCCCGAGTTCGACGAGCGCACGGCCTCCTCGCTGTGCTACACCTCGGGCACCACGGGCCACCCCAAGGGCGTGCTGTACTCGCACCGCTCCACCGTGCTGCACACGCTGATGGAGCTGGCGCCCGACACCTTCGGCCTGAACGCGAGCGAGACCGTGATGCTCATCGTGCCCATGTTCCATGCCAACGCCTGGGGCACGCCCTATGCGGCGGCCATGGCCGGCGCACGGCTGGTGCTGCCCGGCCCCCACCTGGACGGCCAGAGCGTCTACGAGCTCATGCGCGACGAGAAGGTCACCTTCTCGCAGGGCGTGCCCACCGTGTGGCTGATGCTGTTCCAGTACCTGGATGCGCATCCCGACATCGACCCGCGCGCGCTGGGCGTCAAGAGCATAGGCATCGGCGGCGCGGCCGTGCCGCGCGCCATGCTGGAGCGCTTCGAGAACCAGTTCGGCGCCCAGGTCGTGCAGGGCTGGGGCATGACCGAGACCAGCCCCATCGGCGTGGTCAGCAAGCTGCTGCCCCGGCACGACGCGCTGTCGGGCGAGGAACTGGTCAAGGTCAAGCTCAAGCAGGGGCGCGGCGTCTGGGGCGTGGACCTCAAGATCGTGGACGACGACGGCCGGCCCCAGCCCTGGGACGGCCAGGCCCGGGGACACCTGCGCGTGCGCGGCCCCTGGATCGCCAGCGGCTACTTCAAGGGCGAAGGCGGCTCGCCCGTCGATGAGGAAGGCTTCTTCACCACGGGCGACGTGGCCACCATCGATGCCGACGGCTTCCTGCAGCTGGTGGACCGCGCCAAGGACGTGATCAAGTCGGGCGGCGAGTGGATTTCCTCCATCGACGTGGAGAACGCCGCCATGGGCCATCCCGGCGTGGCCGAGGCCGCCATCATCGGCGTGGCCCATCCCAAGTGGCAGGAGCGGCCGCTGCTGCTGGTGGTGCCACGCGCAGGCCACAGCGTCAGCCGCGAGTCCATGCTCGACTTCCTGTCCACGCGCATCGCCAAATGGTGGCTGCCCGACGATGTGCTGCAGGTGGCCGAGCTGCCGCACACGGCCACGGGAAAACTGCTAAAGACCAAGCTGCGCGAGCAGTACAAGAACCATCCACTGCCCACGGCCTGAAAGGAGACCTCCATGCCAGGACCGCTTGAAGGCGTGCGCGTGGTCGAGTTCGCGGGCCTGGGCCCGGGGCCGTTCTGCGCCATGCTGCTGGCCGACATGGGTGCCGAGGTGCTGCGCATCGCGCGGCCCGGCACGCCGGTCGATGCACAGGACATCACCACGCGCAGCCGCAGCCAGGTCGAGATCGACCTGCGCGGCGAGGAAGGCCAGGCCTCGGCCCTGGCGCTGATCGCACGCGCCGATCTGCTCATCGAGGGCTTTCGGCCCGGCGTCATGGAGCGCCTGGGCCTGGGCCCCGAGCCCTGCCTGGCGCGCAACCCGCGCCTGGTCTACGGCCGCATGACGGGCTGGGGCCAGCACGGGCCGCTGGCGCATGCGGCGGGGCATGACATCAACTACATCGCCATCTCCGGCGCGCTGCACGCCATCGGCCGCGCGGGCGAGGCGCCCGTGCCGCCGCTCAACTACGTGGGCGACTTCGGCGGCGGCGGCATGCTGCTGGCCGTGGGCCTGCTGGCCGCCCTGCACGAGGCCGGGCGCAGCGGCCGGGGCCAGGTCATCGATGCGGCCATGACCGATGGCACGGCCCTGCTGTCGGCCTTCATGTACGGCTTCAAGGCCAAGGGCCAATGGAGCAACCAGCGCGGAGAGAACCTGCTGGACGGCGGAGCGCACTTCTATGACACCTATGCCTGCGCCGACGGCAAATACATCGCCATAGGCGCCATCGAGCCGCAGTTCTACGCCGAGCTGCGCCAGCGCTGCGGCATACAGGACCCGCTGTTCGACGCGCAGCTGGACGCCGCGCGCTGGCCCCTGCTCAAGCTGCGCCTGGCCGACGTGTTCCGCACGCGCACGCGCCAGCAGTGGTGCGAGTTGCTGGAAGGCAGCGATGCCTGCTTCGCCCCCGTGCTCGACTGGGACGAGGCGCCCCAGCACGCCCACAACCGCGCACGCGCCACGTTCACCGAGGCCGGTGGCGTGCTCCAGCCCGCGCCGGCGCCGCGTTTTTCGCGCAGCGTGCCCGAGCAGCCCCGCCCCCCGCGCGCCGCGAGCCTGCAGGACACGCTGGCCGCCTGGAATGCCCGCTCCTGAGGAAACCCCATGCCCATGTATCTCACCCAGGCCATCCACAAGGGCCGCCGCGAAAGGGCCGGCGCCACGGCGGCCATCTGCGGCGAAGAGCAGGCCAGCTGGTCGCAGCTTGCGCAGCGCATCGAACGCTGTGCCGGCCTGCTGCGGGCGCTGGACGTGGCGCCCGGCGACCGCGTCGGCATGATGGGACTGAACTCCATCCGCTACCTTGAATACTTCTATGGCTGCTGGTGGGCAGGCGCCGCGGTCAACCCCGTCAACATCCGCTGGAGCGCGCACGAGGTGGCCTACTCGCTGGACGATTGCGACACGCGCGTGCTCTTCGTGGACGATGCCTTCGCGCCCCTGGTGCCCCGGCTGCGCGAGCTGTCCTCCAGCCTGCGCACCGTGGTGTTCTGCGGCACGGGCGCCGCGCCCGAAGGCGCGCTGCACTACGAGCAATTGCTGGCCGCCGCCACGCCCTGCGCCGACGCGCTGCGCAGCGGTAACGACCTGGCCGCCGTCATGTACACAGGCGGCACCACGGGTCGGCCCAAGGGGGTGATGCTCAGCCACGACAACCTGTTCATCAACGCCCTGTCCAATGCCAGCAACGTGCCGCGCCAGCATGTGAAGGTGGGCATGGTGGTCACGCCCATGTTCCATGTGGCCGGCTGCGGCCTGGCCCTGCTCATGGCCCAGCGCCTGGTGCCCCAGGTCATCGTGCCGGCCTTCGACGAGCTGGCCATCCTGGACGGCGTGCAGCAGCACGGCGTGAACGAGCTGTTCCTGGTGCCCACCATGATCCGCCGGCTGATCGAGCATCCGCGCCTGGCCGAATTCGATCTGTCCAGCCTGCGCCTCATGCTCTATGGCGCGGCGCCCATCGATGCCACCTTGCTGGAGCGCGCCATGCAGCTACTGCCCGGCGCCGACTTCGCCCAGGCCTACGGCATGACCGAGCTGTCGCCCACCATCGTGTCCATGGGCCCGGCCGAGCACCGTCCCGGCCCGCAGCGCGAGCGCCTGCTGCGCGCGGCCGGCCGGCCCGTGACCATTGCCGAGGTGCGCATCGTCGATGGCGAGGGCCGCGAGCTGCCGCCCGGCGAGGTGGGCGAGATCACGGCACGCGGCCCCATGGTCATGCAAGGCTACTGGAACAGGCCCGCCGAGACGGCCGCCGCGCTCAAGGACGGCTGGATGCACACGGGCGACATGGGCCGGCTGGATGCCGACGGCTACCTCTTCGTCGTGGACCGGCTCAAGGACATGATCGTCAGCGGCGGCGAGAACGTGTACTCGGCCGAGGTCGAGAACACCATCGCCCAGCTGCCCCAGGTCGCCATGTGCGCCGTCATCGGCGTGCCTGACGAACGCTGGGGCGAGCGCGTGCACGCGGTGATCGTCGCGCGCGAGGGCCAGCCGCTGACCGAGGCCGAGGTCATCGCCCACTGCCGCGAACGCATCGCGGGCTACAAGTGCCCGCGCTCGGTGGAGTTCCGCAGCGAGCTGCCGCTGTCGGCCGCCGGCAAGCTGCAGAAATTCCAGCTGCGCGAACCCTACTGGCAGGGCCGCGAACGCCGCATCAACTAACCCCCACGAACCACCAGGCCACGCCATGCCACTGCAACTGACACGCTCCTGGAGCACCCCCGAGCTGGAAAGCCTGCGCGCCACCGCCGTGCGCTTTCTGGAAACCGAAATGCAGCCGCAGGACGAGGCCGCGCGCCAGCGCGGCAACGTGGGCCATGCCATCTGGCGCCGCGCCGGCGAGCTGGGCCTGCTGTGCACCGACATCCCCGAGGAATACGGCGGCGGCGGCGGCGACTTCCGCCACGAGGCCGTGATCCACGAGGAGATGGCGCGCCGTGCCCTCTCGGGCATGAGCAACTCCGTGCACTCCATCGTGGCCCACTACCTGCTCAACCACGGCACCGAGGCGCAAAAGCGCAAGTACCTGCCCGCCATGGCGCGCGGCGAGCTGGTGGGCGCCATCGCCATGACCGAGCCCGGCGCGGGCTCGGACCTGCAGGGCGTGCGCACGCGCGCAGAACTCAGGGACGGCCGCTACCGCATCAACGGCAGCAAGACCTTCATCACCAACGGCCTGCTGGCCGGCCTGATCCTCGTGGTCTGCAAGACCGACCCCGCCCAGGGCGCGCGCGGCACCTCCATCCTCATCGTGGAGACGAAGGACTGCGCGGGCTTTCGCGTGGGCCGCGTGCTCGACAAGATGGGCATGAAGGCCCAGGACACCTCGGAGCTTTTCTTCGACGACGTGACCGTGCCGCAGGACGCGCTGCTGGGCGGGCGCGAAGGCCAGGGCTTCTACCAGCTCATGGGCGACCTGCCCTACGAGCGGCTGATCATCGGCCTGGCCGCACTGGCCTGCATGGAAGGCGCCTACGAGGCCACGCTGGCCTACGTGCGCGAGCGCCGCGCCTTCGGCCAGGCCATTGCCGACATGCAGAACACCCGGTTCAAGCTCGCCGAAGTGGCCACCACGCTGACCGTGGGCCGCGCCTTCATCGACCGCTGCGTGGAGCAGCTGGTGGCCGGCACGCTGGACACGGCCACGGCCTCCATGGCCAAGCTGTGGGGCTCGGAAGCGCAGGGCCGCGTGCTCGACGAACTCGTGCAACTGCATGGCGGCTACGGCTACATGAACGAATACATGGTCACCCGCATGTACGCCGATGCGCGCGTGCAGCGCATCTACGGCGGCACCAGCGAAATCATGAAGGAAGTGATCGCTCGCGCGCTCTGACGCTCTGACGCTCTGATCCCCTGGCGGCGCCAAGCGCTGCCTCAGTCCCCCTATCCCTTCCCCGGCAGCACAGGAGACAGCAGCCATGACCCTCGACGACCTCATCTACAAGCCCGGCCTGCTCAAGGGCGAACGCATCCTCGTCACTGGCGGCGGCACCGGCCTGGGCCGTGTCATGGCCGAGGCCTTTCTCATGATGGGCGCCGACATCTACCTGTGCGGCCGGCGCGGCGCCGTGGTCGAGCAGACAGCGCAGGAGCTGGTGCAGCAGCACGGCGGCCGGGCCACGGGCCATGCCTGCGACGTGCGCCAGCCCGAGGCCGTGGAGCAGATGATCGAGGCCATCTGGGCCGACGGCGGCGCGCTCACGGGCCTGGTCAACAACGCGGCCGGCAACTTCGTCAGCCGCACCGAGGACCTGTCCATGCGCGCCTTCGACGCCGTGGCCAACATCGTCATGCGCGGCAGCTTCAACCTCACGCTGGAGTGCGGCCGCCGCTGGCTGGCCGAGGGCCGCAAGGCCAGCGTGCTGTCCATCCTCACCACCTGGGTCTGGAACGGCTCGGCCTTCACCGTGCCCTCGGCCATGGCCAAGTCGGGCGTGCATGCCATGACGCAGTCGCTGGCCGTGGAATGGGGCAACCGGGGCATACGCTTCAACGCCATCGCGCCGGGCCTGTTCCCCACCGAAGGCATGAGCGCGCGGCTGAACCCGCAGGGCGGCGAGCATGTGCGTGCCGACAACCCCATGGGCCGCAACGGCCGCATGCCCGAGCTGGCCAACCTGGCCGTCTTCCTCATGAGCCGCCAGGCCGAGTACCTGACGGGACAGACCATCGCCATAGACGGCGGACAATACCAGGCGACGGGCGGCAACTTCGCCGGGCTGGCCAGCTGGAGCGACCAGGACTGGGCGAATGCGCGCAGCGCCATCGAATCGCGCAACGCGGCCGACCGCCAGCAAAGAACCGCATAGACACAAGGAGACAAGCCATGAGCCAAGAACGCGTGCGCATATCGGTGGACCACGGCGTGGCCGAGGTGACCCTGGCCCGGCCCGACAAGATGAATGCGCTGGACCCCGCCATGTTCGACGCCCTGATCGACGCATTGGCGCGGCTGCGGGACACGCCCGGGTTGCGCGCCGTGGTGCTGCATGGCGAAGGGCGCGCCTTCTGCGCGGGCCTGGACATGGGCAGCATGGCCGGCATTGCCGACGGCCAGCAGACGGCGGACATGACGGACCTGGCCGCGCGCACGCACGGCATGGCCAACCGCTTCCAGCAGATCTGCTGGGGCTGGCGCGAGCTGCCCGTGCCCGTGATCGCCGCCGTGCACGGCGTGGCCTACGGCGGCGGCCTGCAACTGGCGCTGGGTGCGGACATCCGCCTGGTGGCCGATGATGCGCGGCTGTCCATCATGGAGATCAAGTGGGGACTGGTGCCCGACATGGCCGGCTGCGCGCTGGCCGCGCCGCTGGTGCGCGGCGATGTGCTGCGCGAACTGGTCTACACCGGCCGCATCGTGCCCGGCCCCGAGGCCGTGGCCCTGGGCCTGGCCACGCGCGTGAGCGCTGCGCCGCTGGAGGAAGCGCGCCATCTGGCCCGCCAGATCGCGGCCAGCAGCCCGCACGCCATACGCGCATCCAAGCGCCTGATGCAGCTCAGCGAAACCGCTTCTCCCGCAGACATCCTGCTGGCCGAGGCGCAGGAGCAGCAGGCCCTGCTGGGCAGCCCCAATCAGGCCGAGGCCGTGCGCGCCGGCCTGGAAAAGCGGGTGCCGGTCTTCAACGATCAAGGCCTTTAGACACCTTTTGAAACAGCCGCCGGACCCTGCATCGGGGTCCGGCGCAGCCATCCGCAAATACCCTTATTCGATGCCCTTTCGCCACTGCGCTGATTTTTTAGGCATTCCGTGGAAAGCCTTGCAGGGCGCGGATTCGGCAAGTTACACCCGGAGTTTTCCACAACTCCGTCCACACGCACCGGGGATAAAAACCCGGTGCCTGAGGGGCATGCAAGTGCAGGCATACTTGACGGCTTGCCTCGGCTTCCCCCTCTTTTCCCATGCCCCGCCTGCACGCTCCCAGCAAGGATGACAGCCGCCTGCTGCCGCCTTTTGCCGCCCTGCCCGAGCGCTGCATCCACGTGCCCGCCACCGACGCCGAATTCGCGGCCGCACGCGCCACGCTGATGGCGGCTCCCGTGCTCGGTTTCGATACCGAGAGCAAGCCGCTGTTCCACGCCCACCAGACCGACACCGGCCCCCATGTGGTGCAGTTGGCCACCTGCGACCAGGCCTGGCTGCTGCAGCTGCACCATGCGCAGGCACGCGCGCTTGCGGCCGACGTGCTGGCCAGCGAGTCCATCTGCAAGGCCGGTTTCGGCCTGGACCATGACCGCAGCGCGCTGCCCGCGCGCCTGGGCGTTGCGCTGCACAACGTGATCGACCTGGACCGCGTGTTCAAGCGCCACGGCTATGCCAGCTCGGTGGGCGTGCGCGCGGCCGTGGCCCTGGTGCTGGGGCAGAACTTCCACAAGTCCAAGAAGATCTCCACCTCCAACTGGGCTGCACCGCAGTTGAGCCTGGCCCAGCGCCACTACGCGGCCAACGACGCCCACGGTGCCGCCATGGTGCATGCCGCCCTGCCCGCCTGGGAACAGCGCCAGCCGGCCGTGGCCGAACGCCCGGCCAGGCCCGCCAGGCCTGCGCCTGAACCCCGCGGCCCCGGCAGCTCCAGCGGCCCGCGGGGACCACGCAGGCCTCACGCGCCACGCGAGCAGGAGGCACCGCGCGAGCCGCATGTGTCGCACGAGCCGCATGTGTCGCACGAGCCGCACAAGCCGCATGAGCCACATGCACCGCGCGAGTCCAGCGCCCCACGCTCATCGCCACGCCCTTCCCGCACCCCACGCCTGCTGCAGGCGCCGGTCACACCGGGCAAGCCAAGCCCTGGCTAGGCATCTTCCTCTTGCGGCACCAGCCGCACCCGGTCGCGGCCTGCGCGCTTGGCCTCGTAGAGCATGGCGTCGGCACGCGCCAGCGCCTGCTCCAGCGTCTGGCCCTGGGCCATCCAGGCCACGCCAAAGCTGGCCGTGATGCGTATGTCGTCGGGCAGCGCGCTGAAGCCCATCAGGCGCAGCTGGGTCTGGATGCGCCGGGTGATCCATTGCGCGGCCAGCGGGTCGGCGTGCGGCAGCAGGGCCACGAACTCCTCCCCGCCAAAGCGTGCAACCAGGTCCTGCTGGCGTGTGCTGCGCAACAGCAGGCGCGCAAAGCGCTGCAGCACCTCGTCGCCCGCCGCATGGCCCCAGCCGTCGTTGACCCGCTTGAAATGGTCCAGGTCGCAGACCAGTACGGCGGCCGACAGCTGCGGCTGCTCGGCCAGCCGACGCTGCACGGCCTCCTTGAAGGCGCGCCGGTTCAGCAGCCCGGTCAGCGGATCGCGGTCGCGCTCCTCGTGCAGCTCCTGCACGGTGTCGCGCACCGCTGCGGCCAGGAAAAGCATGGCAAACAGCAGGCCGAACACCAGCAGGCTCAACTGCAGCGCCATCCACGATGAAGAAATGCCCAGCCATTCCCCGGCTGCGCTGGCCGATACCGAAGCAGCACGCGGCGTCACCCACAGCGTGCGGACGAAAAAGCTCAGCGCAAAGACCACGAACACCCACAGCAGCAGCCGGTCCCAGCCTGTGCAGGGATGCCTGCGTGGCAGCCGCCACAGCGGCAGGGCCAGCTGCAGGCCCAGGCCGAAATTGAGCACATGCTGGCGTGCCTGGGCATCGGGCACGGCCCAAGCGTAGTAGCCCAGCACCACCAGCACCGCGCCGCCAAAGACGGCCGCCAGCGGTGCATCCGGGCGCACGCCCTGGCGTATGGCCATGGCCTCGGTGATGAACCAGGCCGCGCACAGTTGCAGCGCGGCCGTCGTCAATGCATTGACGGGAACGGCCGCAGGCCGCTCCAGGATCTGCAGCAGCAGCGCCAGGCTGAAGCCGGTGAAGGCGAAGGACATGCTGCGCAACTCGCGCCGGGCACGCAGATGCCGCCAGCAGACATAGAAACAGCCGGCCAGCAGCAAGGTGCACAGGGGCACCGCCAGCGCCAGAAGATGTCTTGCTGTCAACGTCACCATCAACTCCCTGATGGAGTCTAGCGATCAGGTCACGTTACAACACATCGTTAACAAAAATACACATTCACTCACGGTTCTGGCAATGGCAGGCTGGGCATACCTGCGCGTGGCAGAGGCGCAACCGGGCTGCGGCGTATATGTTCGTAACCAACGCATCGTTGGGCACCGGAGGCCGGCACGCCACAATGCCAACCGTCCTCCGCTAGTAAAACCTCAGGACTTACGCAAACACGACGCGGGAACGCGCCGCTCCCCATGGCAAATGGCCCGCCCGTGCCCTTCTTGCGTAAGCCGTCACCAGAAAGGCAATCTTCCATGCGCATCGAAACCCTGGCCGTCCACGCCGGCTACTCGCCCGACCCCACCACCAAGTCGGCCGCCGTGCCCATCTACCAGACCGTGGCCTACGCCTTTGACAGTGCCCAGCATGGCGCCGACCTGTTCGACCTCAAGGTGGCCGGCAACATCTACACGCGCATCATGAACCCCACTACCGACGTGCTGGAAAAGCGCGTCGCGGCGCTGGAAGGCGGCATTGCCGCCGTGGCCGTGGCCTCGGGCATGGCCGCCATCACCTATGCCATCCAGGCGATTGTCGAGGCCGGCGACAACATCGTCTCGGCCAGCACGCTCTACGGCGGCACCTACAACCTGTTCGCCCACACCTTCCCGCAGCAGGGCATCACGGTGCGCTTTGCCGATCCGCGCGACCCGGCCAGCTTTGCCCAGCACATCGATGAGAAGACTAAGGCCATCTTCATCGAGTCCATCGGCAACCCGCTGGGCAATGTCACCGACATCCGCGCGCTGGCCGACGTGGCCCACGCCCATGGCGTGCCGCTGATCGTGGACAACACGGTGCCCAGCCCCTATCTGCTGCGCCCCATCGAGCACGGCGCCGACATCGTCGTGCACTCGCTGACCAAGTACCTGGGCGGCCACGGCAACAGCGTGGGCGGCGCCGTCGTGGACAGCGGCAAGTTCCCCTGGGCCGAGCACAAGACACGCTTCAAGCGCCTGAACGAGCCCGATGTCAGCTACCACGGCGTGGTCTACACCGAGGCCCTGGGCGAGGCCGCCTACATCGGCCGCGTACGCGTGGTGCCGCTGCGCAATACCGGCGCCGCCCTGTCGCCGCACAACGCCTTCCTCATCCTGCAGGGCATAGAGACGCTGGCCCTGCGCATGGACCGCATCTGCGAGAACACCCAGAAGATCGCCGAGACGCTGCAAAAGCATCCCAAGATCGAATGGGTGCGCTACGCCGGCCTGCAGGACCACCCCGACCACGCCCTGGTGAAGAAGCAGCTGGGCGGCCGCGCCTCGGGCATCCTCTCCTTCAGCCTCAAGAACGGCAGCGGCGACAGCGACACGCGCGCCGCCGGTGCGCGCTTCCTGGATGCGCTGCAGCTGTTCACGCGCCTGGTCAACATCGGCGACGCCAAGTCCCTGGCCACGCACCCGGCATCGACCACGCACCGCCAGCTGGACGCCGAGGAGCTTGCCAAGGCCGGCGTGACCGAAGGCATGGTGCGCCTGTCCGTGGGCATCGAGCACATCAGCGACCTGCTGGCCGACCTGGAGCAGGCGCTGGCCAAGGTCTGATTCCCGCGCAAGGGCTGGCCGGACTGCGCGGCGGCCCGGCCAGCCCTTGCAGGCAGGCCCTGCCCTGTCAGCGCCGCTTGGCGCGCTCTCGCACTTGCTGCGAGGGGTAGAAGATCAGCGGATCGGGCGTGCGCTGCGGGTTGGCGCAGGGCTCGATGGCATGGCCCTTGGGCGGGGCGCAGCGGGCCAGGTCGCGCAACTGGGCCTGGGTGCGTTCGGCGTGGCGCGCGGCGGTCTCGCCTTCGGACGGGCGGCTGCCGGGCACGATGAGGCGCAGCTCCATCTTGCGGATGGCAGGCTCCACGGCATAGGTGCCCTGGTACTGCATCACCACGCGGCGCTCGGCCAGGTCCACCGTGGCCAGCACGGCGCGCATGGGCACGGGAATCATGGCGCCCGACTGGTAGCGCACCAGCACGAAGGGCGCAAAGGGCTTGGGAATCTTCAGCTCCAGTGTCTGGCCCTTGCCGCCGCGCGCATCGGCGCGCACGCGCAGTTGGCCACCGTCGGGCAGGTAGCGGTCCAGCCGCCAGCCCGTGGATACACGCTGCGCACCCACGCAGGGCGCGTAGTAGTACTCGGTGGCGTCGGCATCCTTGCCGGTGTAGAGCATCTGGGCACCTTCATGCTCGGTGAGCGCCTTGGCGGCCACGTCCGCACCATCGGCCCTGGCGCCAACCAGCGTGCCGCCGCGCACGAACACGCCCGTGTACGGGAACCAGGTGGTGCGCTGGTTGGCCACGGCGCCATAGGGCTTGCATTCGGTGGACATGCTCTGGTCCTGCATGTCGACCTGGGGCGCCATGGGCTCGCCGCCGTGGCCGCCGCCCTGGTCGGCCAGGCTCAGGCGGCCATCGGCCTCGATGGTGAACGTGGCCTTGGCCACCATGGAGTAGTAGCGGCCGGCAGCGTCTTCGCCGATCAGCAGCAGGCTGGGCAGGGGCGTGAGGTTGGCGACCTCGGGTTCGGCGTGCGGCGCATCGGCCGGGGCCTTGGCGGGCACCTCGGGCCGGGGCTGGTCCTGTGGCTGGCTGGGCGCCGGTGCCTGGGGCGGCGCAGTGGCGCAGCCGGCAAGGACCAGGGACAGCGGCATGGCAAGAACAAGCGAACGCAACAACATGGAACTCCCTCGGATCATTGAGGCCGACGATGCTACTGCATGCGCCGGCGCGCGATGCAATGCCAGGCAACGCGGCACGGGCAGGCTCAGACCAGATCCCTTGCCAGCCGCAGGCCGGTCATCTGCCAGCGCGCCTGGGTGGGGAAGAAATTGCGGTAGCTGGCGCGCGCATGGCCGGGCGGAGTGAGGCAGGAGCCGCCACGCAGCACGTACTGGTTGACCATGAACTTGCCGTTGTACTCACCCACCGCGCCCTCGGCCACCACAAAGCCCGGGTAGGCGGTGTAGGCCGACTGGGTCCACTCCCAGACCTCGCCCAGCGCATGGCTGCCGGGCTGCATGGCGCGCGGGTGCACGGGGTCGGGCGGCTCGCCGTGCTGCGGGCGCTGCGCCATCTGCGCGGCAAGGGCCGCCTCCCATTCCGCCTCGGTGGGCAGGCGCGCGCCGGCCCAGCGCGCATAGGCATCGGCCTCGAAGTAAGAGAGGTGGCAGACGGGCCTGCGCCCGTCCAGGGCCAGCGCGCCATGCAGGCTGAATTCCTGCCACATGCCGTCCATCACGCCGCCGGCCTGGCGCCGCCAGTACCACGGGTGCTCCAGCTGCTGCGCGCAGCGCCAGTCCCAGCCTTCGGCCAGCCACCACTGCGGCTGGGCATAGCCGCCATCCTTGACGAAGCGCAGGAACTCGGCATTGCTCACGGGCCGCTGCGCCATCTCGCAGCCCTGCAGGAACACCTCGTGGCGCGGGCGCTCGTTGTCGAAGGCAAAGCCCTCGCCCGCATGGCCCACGGCATGCATGCCGCGCGGCACGGTCAGCCACTGCAGCGGCGGGGGCAATCCATCGGGCTCTTGCGGCGAAGGCACGCCCTCTTCCTGCGCGCGGTACGCAGGCCACAGCGGGTGGCAGGACAGCAGGTGCTTGATGTCGGTCAGCAGCAGCTCCTGGTGCTGCTGCTCATGCTGCAGGCCCAGCTCCAGCAGCGCGGCCAGCCGTGCAGGCGGCTGCGTGCCCCAGTCCTCGAACATCTGCAGCATGCGCTGGTCCACGGCCTCGCGGTAGGCCAGCACCCGCGCCAGCGAGGGGCGCGTCAGCAGCCCGCGCTGGGCACGCGGATGCCGCTCGCCCACCTGCTGGTAGTAGGAGTTGAACAGCACGCGAAAGTCGGCATCGAAGGGCGGCACGCCGGGCGCGTGCTCGGCCAGCACAAAGGTCTCGAAGAACCAGGTGGTATGCGCCAGATGCCATTTGGCCGGGCTGGCGTCTGGCATGGACTGCACGCAGGCATCCTCGGCCGACAGGGGCGCGGCCAGCAGCACGGTGCTCTGGCGCACGGCCTCGTAGCGCTGCACCCAGCGGAAGACGGCGGGCATTTCACGCATGGGCATGGATCACGGCAAACCACTGGCGCTCATCCGTCCAGACCTGGCAGGGCCCGAAGCCCGCGCAGGCGAGCATGCCCAGGAATTCGGGCAGCGGGTACTTGTAGCTGTTTTCGGTGTGGATGGTCTCGCCGGCCGAGAAATGCCGCAGCCCCTGCGGCCAGCCCACGATCAGCGGGCGGCGCGCGCGCAGGTGCATCTCGATGCGCGAATGCTCGGCGTTGAAGAAGGCCACATGCTCCCAGTCGTCCGGGTTGAAGTCGCTGCCCAGCAGGCTGTTGACGTGGCTGAGCAGGTTCAGGTTGAAGCGCGCCGTCACGCCCTGGGCATCGTCATAGGCGGGCTCCAGCCATTGCGTGGACTTGGGCAGGTCTATGCCGATCAGCAGGCCGCCGTCGTCGTTGACCATGGCACGCATCTGGCCCAGCATGCGCTGGGCCTGTACCGGGTCGAAATTGCCGATGGACGAGCCCGGATAGAAGAGCAGCCGCCCGGCCTGCGGGATATGGGGCGGCAGGGTCAGCGGCTCGGTGATGTCGGCCGTGACGGCATGGGTCTGCAGCTGCGGAAACTCCTCGGCCAGCCGGCGCACGGACTGGCGCAGGAATGCGCCCGCAATGTCCACGCCCACGAAATGCCGGGGCCGCAGGCTGCGGCACAGGCCGCGCACCTTCTCGCAATTGCCGGCACCCAGCTCGATCAGCACCTCGCTGCCGCGCAGGGCCTCGGCCATGGCGGCGCCAGAGTCGGCCAGGATGGCGGCCTCGGTGCGCGTGGGGTAGTACTCGGGCAGCCGCGTGATCTGCTCGAACAGGTCGCAGCCGCGCGCGTCGTAGAGGTATTTGGGAGAGACCTGGGCCTGGGGCTGCATCAGCCCGTGCTGCAGTTCGGCGCGGGTCGCGCGCAGTGCGTGGTCCGCCCATTCCGGGGCCGCCTCTCGCCTGCCGCCTTCGGCGGGCACACGCGGCGCCGAAGGCAAAGGCAGCGGCACGCGCTGGGCGCGCGATGCCAGGGCAGAGGAAGACACGGTCGAATCGTGGGCAGACAGCATGGTGGGGGCCTCGCGTTGTGCGCCGCCCGCCGCAGCATGGTGAATGCCGCATCCCGGCTTGCAGCAGGGCGCGGTCGCCACGGGGCGGACAGCCAATGGTGACTGACGCCTGCAAACGGCAAGCGAGCCTCGCAAGACTCGCACCGGCAGGCCGAGGCACCAGCCTAGGCGCCTGCCCATGGCATGCGGGTAGGACAGTTTCCCCCGCGCGTGATTTTTTCGTGACCTGTCCGGTGCTGCGCCGCAGCATGTCCGCAGCAGGCGAAAGCGCCGGTTCGGACGAAAAAAATCCGGTATGCCGCGAACGGCATACCGGACCAAGTACCCATCCTTGCCTCACTACGCGCTGCCGGATGAAGCAGCGCGTGCCTCACTCATGATCCGGAGATCAGAAGCGATAGCCCAGTCCCACACCGACCAGCACCGGGTTCACCTTGAAGGTGCCCACCTTGGTGCCGGCGGAGCTCACGTCCGTTTCAATGAAGACCTTCTTCACGTCGAAATTCAGCGACCAGTTCTTGTCCAGCGCGTAGTCGAAACCGATCTGCAGCGCGCCGCCGAAACTGTTCTTCTTGATCGAGGGGTTCAGCGCGGCCTGCACGGCAGGGTCGAAGCTCACGCTCGAAAAGCGGGTGTAGTTCACACCGGCGCCGACGTAGGGCTTGAAGGCGCCGAAATTGGTGAAGTGGTATTGCGCCAGCAGCGTGGGCGGCAGGTGCTTGAGGCTGCCGATCTGGCCCAGGCCGTTGGCACGCAGGTCGTGCTTTTGCGGGTAGGTCAGCACCAGCTCGGCCGCGATGTTGGGCGTGAAGAAGTAGGACACGTCCAGTTCGGGCATCCACTTGTTGTTGATCGACAGACCCAGACCCGTGCTGTCCTTGTTGGCGCTGTCCAGATTCACGGCGCGCACGCGCACCATCCAGGGGCCTTCGGCCTGCTGCGCAAACGCGGCACCCGACGACAGGGCGCAAACGGCAGCAACGGCGAGCAGAGTTCTTTTCATGATGGAGAGTCTTGGAGTAGCCCGGGGCAAATCCCGTAGCTGTATTGCATCAGGGGCGGACGTGGCCGATCTTGTCCTAGCTCAAACCCGAAGGTGCGCAGCCCCGCATGGCCGGATCGCGTTGGATGCATGCAACGCATTGCGCGGCGGGCCAGCGGCAACCGATTCGAGCTGCCTGGCTTGAGGTTTGAGCTGCGAGGTCGTGGCTGCATTGGTTGATTGACTACGTCCTCGCTGGACGCATGCTGTTTCGCCTCGGCGATGCCCTGGACATCACGCCGTCTGCATTGATCAAGGATGTGGAAAAGCGCCTGAAGGTGATCGGACAGGGCAGTGACCCGGCCGGCGATTGACGGCTCCTTTCGACAGGACAGGAAGCCGGGCGCTGGAACACCGGGTCGGCATAAGCAAAGACGCAGATGCCGCTTGCACGGCCGTGCGATACGCACTAACTTGGAGGGCCGGCCCGGCCATCGGCGCCGGCTGCAGAATCTGCACGTATCCCATTCCTGCCCGTCTCTTTCATGACCACCCTCAAGCTCTACTACGCGCCCGGCACCTGCGCCCTGGCCACCCGCATCGCCCTGATCGAAGCCAATGCGCCGCACGAAGTCATCAAGCTCGACTTCCCCAAGGGCGAGCAGCGCAGCCCCGAATACCTGGCCATCAATCCCAAGGGCCGCGTGCCCGCCCTGGTGACCGAGCGCGGCGTGCTCACCGAAACACCGGCACTGCTCGCCTACGTTGCGCGCCGCTTCCCCGAAGCCCGGCTCGCCCCGCTCGACGATGCGTATGCCTTTGCCCACATGCAGGATTTCCACAGCTACCTGTCCTCCACCGTGCACGTGGCCCACGCCCACGGGCGCCGCGCAGGCCGCTGGGCCGATGACGAAGCGGCCATTGCCTCCATGCAGCGCAAGGTGGCAGCCAACATGGCCGAATGCTTTGGCGTGATCGAACGCCATTACCTGGGCGATGCCCCCTGGGTGCTGGGCTCGGACTATTCCGTGGCCGACGCGTACCTGTTCACCATCGCCGGCTGGCTGGAAGGCGACGGCGTGGACATCGCCGGCTTCCCCAAGGTGCAGGCGCATTTCAAGCGCATGGGCGAGCGCGCTGCCGTGCGCGGGGCGCTGGGGAGCTGAGAGGGGGAGGCTGCCTGCGATACCCGCAATGAAGGTGCTTGGGTCAGGTATCTATCGCAGGTTTGGCAGATGCCGTTCACTTGCCGATTCATCGCGAAGGAATGCTGGCGCGCAATGCCTTGCCCACATCGGCAGCGCCTCGCATTCCTCGCCATGCATGGCCATCGCACAGCAGATGCTGCGTCGAGTGCATCCACTCCAGGTCGCCGGGTCAAAGCGCCTCGCAACCGCCTCGGCACATCCGCCACATTCGACACAAAACCCAGCATCTCTGAAATCTATTCGTAAATTCTGCTTGGCAGTCCACCAAGCCCCGGGCCTCTACCGCCGTCCGCAAGCCTTGCCTACAGTCGCCAGGACAGGCAGGGGCGTTGCACAAGGCGGCGCCTTCTCGCCATTCCAGAAACGACGAATTCAGACGACAGGGTGGAGCATGCAAAGACAAGCCAGGGTGATTGCCATCAACAACCAGACGGGGCTCATCGGCCTGCAGCCGGAGGGAGAGGACAGCTGCGTGCTGGCGCAGCAGCTCGATACCCGCCCCGTGAATACGGGCCAGATGCTGTCAGGGGAGATGGACAGCGTGGGCATGGAGACGTTTGTGAACGCGCAGACGCAGGACCGCATCGAGGTCTTCGTGGAGGCCTACGGGTTGTCTGCGGAGGCCGTGGAGCTCGCCCTGCGCTGAGCTGGCTGCAGGGCGGGT
Organism: Delftia sp. ASV31; assembly: GCF_016428765.1. Classification (NCBI taxonomy): domain Bacteria; kingdom Pseudomonadati; phylum Pseudomonadota; class Betaproteobacteria; order Burkholderiales; family Comamonadaceae; genus Delftia; species Delftia sp. ASV31. The sequence continues at coordinate 131,417 of NZ_JAELTK010000002.1, read as the reverse complement.
GAAGGTGCAGCCGCCAGCGTCAAGGCCGCGCCCACTGCGCCAGCGTCTGCCGTGCCAGGGCCTCGACATCCAGCGGAGACTGCGGGTCTACCGCAAGCTCTCCCAGCATCACCATGGCCTCTGGGATCTGGTTGCGTTCGCGCAGCACCATGGCCTTGTTCAGGAGCAGAAAGCCGCGGGTCTCGGCATCGGGGCCGGCCTTCAGGCCGCTGTCCAGCAGGGCCAGGCGCTTGTCCGGGTCGTCCTCCAGGTGGGCGGCGGTCTTCCAGGCGGGAGCGAAGCCGGGCGTCTCGCGGGTCATGGCCAGCGCGGCCTGGCGCGTCTTGTCGCGGTCGGTTTCCCACTCCAGGGCAAGGTAGCGCAGGTAGGTGCCTTGGGGGAGCTTGCCGTCACGCTCCATGCGCAGGCTGTGCACGGCCGTCTTGGCGCTGAAGAAGCCCCTGGGCGCCAGTGCATCCACGCGCCGGTAATGCCGATAGGCCGCGTCAAAGTCCTTTTGCAGCAGGTAGGTGAATGCAGCGTCGTAGACGGGATAGGGCCAGCGGGGCGCCAGCTTCGAGGCGGTCTCGAAATGTGCCAGGGCGGCGCGGTAATCGCCGTTCTGCCCTGCAGCGCGGCCCAAGGCATGGGCATCGCGCGCGGCCTGGCTGACGGGTGTGGCGGAGGGCAGCTCCCAGCTGAAGCGGCCATCGGCCTTGTCCAGGTCGCTGCGCCTGAGCACGCGGCCGGCGCTGTCCTTGAACACGATGTCGTCGGCCGCCAGGGCAGGCGCCGGTGCCAGCAGTTGCAATGCCACAGCCGCGGCAGCAAGCAAGGAGAACTTCATGGTGTATCGGGCCTTGTTGGGAGGCCCCGATATTAGAGCGCAGCCCCTGTGGTGCTGACGGCAGGCAGGGACTCCACTGCGCAGGCGGCCGGGGCAGGCCGGCTCCTGGCCCGGCCGCGCTTGCGGGCAAGGCGATTCATTTGCCATTCCAGCGATTCGGTGTCGAAGTCGAAGGCGTCGAGCAAGGCAATGGCCTTTCTGGCCTCCCTGAAGTCGATATCCGTGATGGGCGGGCCATGCATCAGCGACAGGTCATGCTTGAACAGCCACTCCTGCAGATCGGCCAGGGCAATGATGGAGACGCCCTGGTTGATGAGCTGTGACGCGCTGACCTGCGCGAGCACGGCCGGCGTCAGTTGCCTGGACGAGCGCAGGCCCAGCACCTGCTTGAGCTTGGCCACCAGCGGCGTGCGCAGCTCGAACTGGGGCAGGCTCTCGAAGTGGGCCAGGGATTCGAGGTACAGCTGCGGCTCCGCGTGGATGGCGGCCAGGTCGTTGGGCAGATGCAGCAGCTCGCAGATGCGGTTGAGCGCCGTGCGCGCGCGCTCGGTACTGAGTTTCTCGGCCCTGCCCGCTTGCGCGAGCGTGCATCCGGCGATGACGGACCGCAGCACGCGGGCCTTGGTGAGGTTGGAAATCATGGAGTCCCCCCTGATGAACACCCTGGGACCGGTGCGGATGCGAATTCAGCCGCCCGGTCCCGACAACGGCTCCGCTGCGGCAATGGGCCGTTCCCGGAGCCTCGGCGGCCGGCAGGCGCAAACGCATTGCGCCGCCGCCAAGGGACAGGAGGACGCCTGGCCTTGCGGAGTTCCAGCGGGAATGCATGTGCTTGCGCCCACAGTCAAATGCGATGCGCCAAAGCGAAAATTCCATGCAAACGGGGGCCGTCCGGCCCCCGTGGCGTGCCTTGCCGGCTGCAGGGCCGGCCGGCGATGTTTGCCGCGACTCAGCGGCGGCGCAGGCGCTTGATGCCTTCGACAGCCGCCAGCACGATGGCACCGGCCACGATGCCGGCCACCGCGTTGAGCACATTGACGGCCAGCACGCGCCACAGGCCGCCCAGCGCGCCCTGGGCCACGGCCTCGCCCAGGCCCTCCACGGCGTGGTGCAGCGCAGGCACGCCGTGCACGAGGATGCCGCCACCCACCAGGAACATGGCGGCCGTGCCCGCAACGGACAGCCCCTTCATCAGCCAGGGCGCGGCGGCGACGATGCCCCGGCCCAGCGCGCGGGCCGCGGCGCTGGCACGCTGGCCCAGCCACAGTCCCAGGTCATCGAGCTTGACGATGCCGGCCACCAGACCATAGACGCCCACGGTCATGATGAGGGCAATGCCCGCCAGCACGGCGACCTGCTGCCCGAACGGCGCCGAGGCCACGGTGCCCAGCGTGATGGCGATGATCTCGGCCGAGAGGATGAAGTCCGTGCGCACGGCGCCCTTGATCTTGTCCTTTTCCATGGCGACGAGATCGACGCCCGCATCGGCATTGGCCTGGGTCAGGCGCTCGCGCTCCACGGCATCTTCCTCGGGCGAATGCAGGAATTTGTGGGCCAGCTTCTCGCAACCCTCAAAGCACAGAAAGGCGCCGCCGACCATGAGCAGCGGCGTGACAGCCCAGGGAATGAAGGCGCTGATGAGCAGCGCCGCCGGCACCAGGATGGCCTTGTTGATCAGCGAGCCCTTGGCCACGGCCCAGACCACGGGAATCTCGCGCTCGGCCCGCACGCCCGTGACCTGCTGGGCGTTCAGGGCCAGGTCATCACCCAGCACGCCGGCCGTCTTCTGCGCGGCCACCTTGGTCATGACGGACACATCGTCGGCCATGGCCACGCTCTTGCGTGCTGCCACCTTGGTCATGAGGGCCACGTCGTCCAGGATCGCTGCAATATCGTCCAGCAGCATCAGCAAACCAGCACCAGCCATCGCATTACTCCAGTGAATTGTTCGGGGAACTTCTTTTTGCCCGGGCGCCATCATGGGGCCTGGGCATGTCCTGCCCATGTAGGAGATGCCCGGCGGCCAGCCCGGTCACGGGGCCGACCGGCCGTCCGTCACTTGCTGGTCTTGAAGCCCTGCCCTGCCGCCCAGGCCGCCACGTCGTCGCGGCGGATGGCGGCGGCCATGAGCTGCGGGAAGGCGTCCGGCGTGCAGGCGAACGAGGGCACGCCCAGCGCGGCCAGCTTGGCGGCCAGTTGCGCGTCGTAGGCGGGGGCGCCTTCGTCGCTGAGCGCCAGCAGGGTGATGAACTGCACGCCCGACTCCACCAGTTCGGAGGCGCGGCGGAGCAGGCCGCTTTCCACACCGCCTTCGTAAAGGTCGGAGATGAGCACGACGATGGCGTTGCGCGGCTCGCTGATCAGGCCCTGGCAGTAGCCCACGGCACGGTTGATGTCGGTGCCGCCGCCCAACTGCACGCCAAAGAGCACGTCCACCGGGTCGGAGAGCTTGTCGGTCAGGTCCACCACCGCCGTGTCGAAGACCACCAGACGGGTAGCGACGGCCGGCAGGCTGGCCATGACGGCACCGAAGATGCTGGAGTAGACGACGGAGTTGGCCATGGAGCCGCTCTGGTCTATGCACAGGATGACTTCGCGCTGCGGGCGGCGCACCTTGCGGCCGTAGCCGACCAGGGTCTCGGGCACGATGGTGCGGTAGTCGGGCTGCCAGTGGCGCAGGTTGGCGCGGATGGTGCGGTTCCAGTCGATCTCGGAGTGGCGCGGACGGCGGTTGCGCTGGCTGCGGTCCAGCGCGCCCGAGACGGCGCTGCGCATGGGCTCTTCCAGGCGGCGCATGAGGTCATCCACCACCTTGCGCACGACGATGCGCGCGGTCTCCTTGGTGTTCTGCGGGATGACGGAGCCCAGGGAGATGAGGTCGGCCACCATGTGCACGTCGGGCTGCACATGCTCCAGCATTTCGGGCTGGAGCATGAGTTCGCGCAGGTTCAGGCGCTCCATGGCGTCGCGCTGCATGACCTGCACGACCTGGCTGGGAAAGTACTTGCGGATGTCGCCCAGCCAGCGCGCCACGCTGGGCGAGGAGTTGCCCCGCCCGCCGCGGCGCGAAAGGCCGCCGTCCTTGTTGTCCTCTTCGTAGAGCGCGGCCAGGGCCTTGTCCATCTCGTCGATGGAGCTGCCCTTGGGGCCCAGCCCGCCGCAGCTGGCCTCGGACGGCTGGCCCAGCACCAGGCGCCAGCGTTGCAGGCGGGTGGTGGGCTGGGGGGCGGTCTCCTGCGGGTCGGCGCCGGCAAGGGATGCATCGTTCACGGTGGCAGCGGTGTTCATGGCTGGGCCTCCTGCGGGCTGGACAGCAGTTGCGCGGGCAGGTTCAGGCCCAGCAGTTGATCGAGTACGGGAATGGCGAGCACGGCACGCGCCTCGTTCCAGGCGCCGTCGTTCCCATCGCCTGCCGCACCTGCGGCACCTGCGGCACCTGCGGATGCGGCCGCCACGGCCGCACTGCCCTGGCCGCACCGAGCCTTTTCGCCCAGGCTCTGGCGGTCATGGTTGGAAAAGGCCGAGAAGCTGCGGCGCACCAGGGGCAGGATCTGGGTGAACTGGGTCTCGCCCAGCTGCGCCAGCCAGGCATCGACGGCGCCCCAGATGGCGTCGTCGTGCAGCAGCACCAGGGCCTGGCGGTTGAGAAAGCCGTCCAGCCAGGCGGCAGCGTCCAGCGGCGGCACGCCCAGCGAGAGATTGCGGCCCAGTTGCGTGGCCACGGCCTCGCTGTCCAGGCGGTGGGCATCGAGCAGCAGGCGGCAGGCCGCGCCGCGCAGCAAGGCGGCGCCCGCGTCGCCCATGGCAATGCTGCGCAGGGCGCCGAACCAGGCTTCGCGCGGCTCCTCGGCATCGCGCAGGCGCAGGGCCTCGTGGGCCTGCAGCACCGTGGCCTGCATGTGTCTTGCAGCGTCTTCGTCCAGCGCCATGCAGGCCAGTGGCAGGCCGATGGCGGCGCGCAGCGCCATGCTGTCGATCACCGTGGCCAGGGCCTGGGTGTCGGTCTGGCGCACGCTGCCGTAGCGCAGCACATTGGCCAGCGGCGGCAGCGCCTGCATGAGCTGGGAAACATCGCCGGTGCTGGCCGAGCGGTCGGCCAGGTCGTGCATGAGGGCATCGACCAGGTGAGGCAGGTCGGCCAGCAGGGCGTCGTCGATGGTCTTGGCCAGCTCGGGCAGCGGGGTCTCGGGCGTCAGCGCCTGGCGCACCTTGGCCGCGGCGGCCTGCACCAGGGTGCCGCCGTAGCGGCTGGCCTCGATGATGCGCACGGCCAGCTCGGGCTCCCACTGCAGCTGCCAGCTTTCGCGGAAGGTGCCACGGTTGCGCTGCTGGTCGGTGGTGACGCTGCCCCACTCTATGCCCAGCAGGCGCAGGCGGTGCAGGAAGTGGCTGCGTTCGCGGTCCGTGTCCTTGCGCAGGTCCAGGGCCAGGACCTTGGCGGCCGCCTCGGGCTTGAGGCGCAGGCTTTTTTGCTGCTGCTCGATGTCGCGCTGCAGCGGCACCTGGGGCACGTCGGCGGGCACGCCGCCGATGCGGTCGCCCACGCTGAGTTCGCGCTCGATCAGGCGCAGCGGCGTGCGCTCGCCCATGCTGATGACGGTGACGATGGCCTCGTCCAGCTCGGGCAGGCCGGGGCTGGCATGGCCGCGCAGGGCCGCCAGGCTTTCGGCCAGGCGCGTGGCCTCGATGATGTGGGCGCTGGAGCAGTCCAGGTCCTTGGAGCGCAGCAGATGGGCCACGCGCGCCAGCCAGCCGACGGTGCGCTGGGTGCTGGCGCGTGCCGGGTCGGCAGCAGGTGCGGGCTGGAGCAAGGACTCGGGCACAGGCTCGGAGCAGCGCCACAGATGTTCATACCAGCCCGGCGAATCCACGCCCGCGCCATAGCCGCTGGATGAGCACAGGTTGCGGTAGGTCCAGGGTGCCCAGGTGGCCTGGACCTTGGCCTTGGGCAGGCCCTTGAGCGTGGCGGCATCGGCCTTGGCGGTGACCTGGGCCTGCAGGGCAGGCACATGCCATGCGCCGCAGACCACGGCAATGCGCTGGTGGCCGGCCTTGACGGCCTCGCGCATGCACTGGCGCATCCAGGCTTCGCGCAGCTCCTCGCGCTGGGCATGGCGTTCTCCGCGCACTTCGTTGGGCAGCTCGGCACGCACCACGGTCATGGCTTCGGCAATGCCCTCGAACAGGGTGGCGCCGTCGCCGCGTTCCTCGACCATGCGGTTCCACCAGCTTTCGCCGTCGGGGTAGCCAGCGGCCTCAGCCAGCAGGTCCAGCGGATCGCGCCAGTCCCGCCTGCCGGAGTCCGAGGGATCGACGGCGAGGTCGGCAGCCGGCACGGACTGCGTGGTGTCGTCGCGGTCCAGGGCCTCGGCGGCATTGCTCTGTAGCTGGCTGCCGTCTGCCGCAGCGGCGACGGAATCGGAGCCGGCATCTGCATCCTGGCCTCCATCGGCCGCATCCGCGCCTGCATCGGCTGCATCTGCCGCCGCCGCCTCGGCCCGGCGCCGCTCCTGCTCGGCCATGTCCAGCGCCATGCGGTGGGTCTGGGGCAGGTCGATGAAACGCGTGGCCACGCCCTGGCGCGCCGCCCATTGCAGGGCCTGCCATTCGGGCGAGAACTCGGCATAGGGATAGAAGGCGGCATGGGCCGGACTGTCCTGCACATAGACCAGCATGGCCACGGGCGGCTGCAGGTCGGCATGCTGCAGCATGGGCAGCAGGGACTCGCCCTCGGGCGGCCCTTCCACCAGCAGGCAGTCGGGCTGCAGCTGCTCCAGGGCCTGCAGCAGGCTGCGCGCGCAGCCCGGGCCATGGTGGCGGATGCCGAAGAAATGAAGCGGATTGGCAGAGGTGGCCATACGGGAAGTGCGCAGGAGATGCGCAGAAGATGCGGTCGGTCAGCGGTGCGGGAGTGCGGGCTTCAGAGCTGCTCGCGGCAGGCGCGGTACAGGTCCTTCCAGTCGCTGCGTTCCTTGACCACGGTCTCCAGGTATTCCTTCCAGACCACGCTGTCCTGCACCGGGTCCTTGATCACGGCGCCCAGCAGGCCCGAGGCCACATCGCCCGCGCGCAGCACGCCGTCGCCGAAATGCCCGGCCAGCGCCATGCCGCTGTTGATGACCGAGATGGCCTCGGCCGTGGACAGCGTGCTGCTGGGCGACTTGACGCGCACGGTCTTGCCGTCTTCGGTCTGGCCGTTGCGCAGTTCGCGGAAGATCTGCACCACGCGGCGCACTTCCTGCAGGGCCGGCGGCTCGGCGGGCAGGGCCAGGGCGCGGCCCTGCTCGGCCACGCGCTTGGTGACGATCTGCACCTCTTCGTCCTGCGAGGCCGGCACGGGCAGGATGACGGTGTTGAAGCGGCGCTTGAGCGCGCTGGACAACTCGTTCACGCCCTTGTCGCGGTTGTTGGCCGTGGCGATGACCGAGAAGCCCTGCACGGCCTGCACTTCGCTGCCCAGCTCGGGCACGGGCAGGGTCTTTTCGGACAGCACGGTGATCAGCGTGTCCTGCACGTCGGCCGGGATGCGGGTCAGCTCTTCGATGCGGGCGATCTTGCCCAGCTTCATGGCATTGACCAGGGGGCTGGGAATCAGCGCCTTCTCGGACGGGCCGTGGGCCAGCAGCTGGGCGTAGTTCCAGCCGTAGCGCAGCTGCTCCTCGCTGGTGCCGGCCGTGCCCTGCACCAGCATGGTGGAGTCGCCGCTGACGGCTGCCGACAGGTGCTCGGACACCCAGGACTTGGCCGTGCCCGGCACGCCGTACAGCAGCAGGGCGCGGTCGGTGGCCAGGGTGGAGACGGCGATTTCCATCAGGCGCGGATTGCCGATGTACTTGGGGCTGACCTCGAAGCCGTTGCCGAGCTTGCCGCCCATCAGGTACTGGAGCACGGCCCAGGGCGAGAGCTTCCAGTTGGGCGGACGCGGACGGTCGTCCACCTTGCGCAGGGCTTCGAGTTCTTCGGCGAATTGCTGTTCGGCATGCTGGCGCAGGACTTGGCTCATGGTGTGCTTCCGGGAAGGGGTAAGGGTTGGATTCGGTTCGGGGTATGCGGCAGGACGGGCGCGGCTCAGGCCGGGCCGCGCAGGGCAACAAAGGCTTGGTGCAGGCCCAGGCGCAGATCGACGATGCGCTCCAGATGGCCGCGCATGCGCTCCTCGTCCCAGGGCCGCACGCGGCTGCGTTCAAGGCGCGCCTGCTGCTGGGGCGTGAGGGGAATGCTTGCCGGTGCGGCAACTGCAGCGGCTGTGGCGGTAGCGGTGGCCGTGACTGCTGCAGCAGCAGGTTCGGTTTGCGGCTCGGGCTCGGGCTCGGGCTGCGCATCCAGCACCGAGGGCTTGCGCCACAGTTCGGCAAAGCGCTCCAGCGCGGTCACGTCCAGCATGCGCGCACAGGACAGCAGGGCCTGGTCGGCGCGGTAGCTGTGCCAGTTGCCCGTGATCTGCTTGCCGCCCACGGCCAGGTGCAGTGCCTCGGTCAGCCGCGCAGACAGCGCGGGCGAGAGCACTTCGGCGCCGCCCAGCGACTGGGACATGCCTTCGATGGCGTCGATGAGCTTGTGCCTGTCGCGCTCGAACTGGGCAATCCAGCGGGTCTCGCGTTCCTCGCGGGACAGCCGGGCCATGAGGGCGGGCAGGAGCGCGTCGTGGCGCATGTCGCGGCCCATGGTCTGGGCGGCATCGATCCATTCCACGTCCAGCTGGTACTGCAGGGCCCGCACCCAGCCCTGGCGCAGCGAGGACTTCCAGTCGCTGCGCCGGCTCCACTCCATCACTTCCAGGGGCGTCAGGCCCAGGGCGCGGGTCCAGAAGGACACGGGCGTGAGCTGCACCATCTGCTCCAGCAGCCAGGCCTTCTTGCCGCCACGGTGGTAGGCGTCGGGCTTGAGCGTGATGCCGTCGCGCTCCCATTCCTTGAGGCCTTCTTCGGGAGGCTCCACGATCCACTGGCCCTTGTCGTCCTGCTGCAGCATGGACTGCATCCAGCCCATGACGCGCTGGCTGTGCGCGCTGTCCGGCAGGCACGAGAGCATTTGCGCGGCGTTCTCGCGGATCTCCTTGCTGCGGTCGGACAGCAGTTTTTCGAGCAGCGGCTCATCGTCCATGCCCAGCCCCACGGCCAGGGCCTGGACCAGGGGCAGGCGCTCCTTGGCGCCCAGCTCCTTCAGGCTGCCTTCCAGCCGCGTGCGGGCCTTGGCGGCATCGGTTGCGCGCTCGCTGCGCAGCAGGGCCACGCGCTGCTCCACCGAGCCTTCCTGCCAGACCAGCTCGGGGTCGGCGGTTTCCTCCACGCCGCTGGCATAGCCCCATTGCGGGTTGAGCGCGCCCAGCCAGCGCCCGCGCTCGCCCAGCACGGGGGCCAGCCACTGGCGCAGTTCCACGGACTGGCGGCCCTGCTCCAGCGCAGGCACCAGCAGGTCATGGGGCAGGCGCTGGCCGGCCTGGTCCAGGGTGCGCAGCATGGAGGCCTGCAGCTCGAACGGGCCGTCCTTGAGCACGTCGCCCATCAGGGTGTGCAGGCGCGCATCGGCAGGCGCGATGCGCGACTCCGCAGGCGCTGCGGCCGGCACGGCCAGCGGTGCCGTCAGGCGCACCTGCACGCCAGGCTGCCAGCCGGCCCGCTCGAACACGGCCGCCACGGCGCTGGCGCGCAGCAGTTGCTGGGCGGGTGAGTCACCGGCCACGTCAGTGCGGGGCTGCAGCGCGGCCTGCACGGCCTGCTGCGACCCGGTTGCGGACGGGTCCACGCCAGAAGCCAGCGCAGGCGGCACGGCCAGCCGGTCCGAGCCGACCATGGCCGATTGCTGCAGCGCAGCCCAAAGTTGTGCGTTGCTCATACCGGATCACCCTGGTTCTGCCAGATACATTGCTGGGCGGTTTCGCCTTCGCGGGCCTGCCAGGCGCTCAGCAGCCGCCAGCGGCCCACGGCCGGGCCGGGTTCCCATTCGCCAAACAGCTGCATGGGCGCACCGCCGCTGAGCGCCAGCAGGCGCCAGGCCTCGGCATCTTCAATCGCCACGGGAACGGGCTGCACTGGCGCCGCCGTGCCAGGGGCGACCGGCGATGCATCCGGCGCTTGGGGCCAGGCCGCGAACCACTGGCCCTGGGCGGGCACCAGCCGCAGCCGGTCCTGGCACAGCGGCTGCGTGGCCTGCAGCGGGTTGGCGGCAATGCGCTGGCCCAGCAGTTGCAGGACGTCGCCCCCGGCCGAGTTGGCCAGCGGGCTGGCGCCATCGGCAGGCAGCGCAGGCCCGTTGCCATTGGCCGCAATGGCGCGCAGCGGCGCATGGCCCGGATAGAAATTCAGCGCGCAGCCGTAGCAATGGCCCGGCACCCAGGCCGATTCGAAGCCGCGGCCGCCCTGCGCATAGTCCAGCACCAGGGCCATGCGCCCAGTGCGCTGGCCCTGCAGCCAGACGCGCCGCTCCATGAGTCGGCCTTCGCGCTCGATCATGCGCAGGCCGGCCACCAGCCATTCGTCCTCGACCAGCTGGCCCCTGGCCTGCACCTCGGCCTTGTCCATGGGCCAGCCCAGCGCGGCCATCACGTCGGCCTTGACCTCGGGGCTGAGCGATTCGCGGCGGCGCACGGCGTCGATGATCAACTGCCAGTGGCCCAGCTGCACCAGCATGTCGCGCGGCCAGTCGCGGTGGCTGTCCACCAGATCCCGGCAATCCTTGATGCGCGCCGCCATGCCGGTGGCCTGCGCATCGACCATGCGCGCGGCCATGTTGTTCCAGCGCTGGCGCATCTGCGTGTCGCTGGCCTGGTTGGCCAGGCCCGCACGCACCATGTCCTGCATCCACAGCGACAGTTCCTGCAGGCCGGCTTCGACCTTGTCCCAGCGCTTGTCCTCGCGCCTGGCCTGCTGTTTGGCCGCGACCTCGGGATCGGGTGGCGGCTCGGCCGCTGCGGCGGCAGCCTTGGCCTCTTTCTTCTCGGCCTTTTCCTGGCGGCTGTCCAGCCAGGTCTGCACCCAGGCAGGCGGATCAACGCCTTCGGGGACTTGCCCGCCGGCACGCATCAGCATCAGCGCCAGCCCGTGCTTGCAGGGGAATTTGCGGCTGGGGCAAGAGCATTTGAAGGAAGGCCCCGACAGGTCCACCTGGGTCTGGTAGGGCTTGCTGCCGCTGCCCTGGCATTCACCCCAGACCGCCACATCATTGGCGCCCATGGCGGGCCATTTGGCGGGCGATTGCAGGCCCTTGGCGGCCTTGCTGGATGAGGCGTCCGGCGACAGCGCCAGCACTTCGCTCTCTGTTCCTAATACACGCGACACCGAAGCTCCCTCTCCAAGTGTTTGTCATCGCCGGGCGCATTGAATGAAACGGCACTGCCCGGCAAAACTGAAAGCCTATCAGCAATAGTTATCGGCAATTTGAAACAATTCACAACAACACCAAGCCTCTCTCCCATGAATGGGGAACCCCATGGCGCGCAGCCAGCTGCGCTATATCAGCGCATGCATTGATGGCACCAAGCCATGCCAGCCTTCAGGCATTGCGAAAGACGCAGAAAACACGCATTCACCATTTCCTGCGATGCACATCGCCACCCATTGAAAGCAAGCACTCATTCCGCACCTGAAAACGGTTTCATTCCATTGCACTGGCAACCATTGCAATCCGCTGGCCATTGCGATAGCGCGACAGTGCGTTCGACCCGCAGCCAGGCAAGGCCGGACCAGACCCTGGCTGGGGGATGGGCTCTCAGAAAACCGGACGTGCCATGCAAATATACTGTATATTTATACAGCCATGGAGCTGCAACGCAAACTTTTCATCCTCGCCGACGCCGCCAAGTACGACGCCAGCTGCGCCTCCAGCGGATCGCAGGGGCGCGACTCGCTGGACGGCAAGGGCATTGGCTCGGTCACCGGCATGGGCATCTGCCACAGCTATGCGCCCGACGGGCGCTGCATCTCGCTGCTCAAGATCCTGCTGACCAATGTCTGCATCTTCGACTGCCGCTACTGCATCAACCGCAAGAGCTCCAACGTGCAGCGCGCCCGCTTCACGGTGGCCGAGGTGGTGCAGTTGACGCTGGATTTCTACCGGCGCAACTGCATCGAGGGGCTGTTCCTGTCCAGCGGCATCATCCGTTCCAGCGACTACACCATGGAGCAACTGGTGGAAGTGGCGCGCCGCCTGCGCGAGGAGCATGACTTTCGCGGCTACATCCATCTGAAGACCATCCCGGATGCCGCCCCCGAATTGCTGGCCCAGGCAGGCCGCCATGCCGACCGCCTGAGCATCAATGTGGAACTGCCCACGGCCAGCGGCCTGGCGCAGTTCGCGCCTGAAAAGGATGGGCAGCGCATACGCCAGGCCATGCAGGGCGTGGACCGGCATGTACAGGCCTGGCGCGCGGCCACGCGCGAGCAGCGCCAGGCGCAGTCCCTGCCCGGCGCGCCCGCGCAGCGCGCCGCCGTGCCCCGCTTTGCGCCGGGCGGGCAGAGCACGCAGATGATCGTGGGCGCCGACCGCGCAACCGATGCCGACATCCTCGAATCCAGCCACACGCTGTATGCGGGCTACGGCCTGCGCCGCGTGTACTACTCGGCCTTCAGCCCCATTCCCGATGCCTCGCGCGATCTGCCGCCGCAGGCGCCGCCCCTCATGCGCGAGCACCGGCTCTACCAGGCCGACTGGCTGATGCGCTTTTACGGCTACGGGGCGGGCGAGATCGCGGCGGCCAGCCGCCACGGCATGCTGGACCTGGAGATCGACCCCAAGCTGGCCTGGGCGCTGGCCAACCGACAGCAGTTCCCCGTGGACCTCAACCGTGCGCCACGCAGCCTGCTGCTGCGCGTGCCGGGCCTGGGCACGCAGACGGTGGACCGCCTGCTGGCGGCGCGCCGCGTGCGCAGGCTGCGGCTGGACGATCTGCTGCGGCTGCGCGCCCCCGTGCAAAAGGCCCTGCCCTTCGTGCTGATCGACGGCCACCGGCCCCTGCTGGGCGAGACCGACTCGGCCGCGCTGCGCACACGGCTGATCGCGCAGTCGCAGGCCAGCCAGGCCCAGGCACGGCACAGCGGCATGCGCGTGCAAAACGCGCTGCAGGCCAGCCTGTTCTAGCGCCTGGAGCACGCCATGCAAGCACAGGCTCTCACCATCGAACTCGACAGCCCCGACGACTGGCCCGGCTTTCGCGCAGCCTGCAGGGCGCTGCTGGCCCATGGCGCCGACCCCGCCCTGGTGCGCTGGCGGTGGCCTGACACGCAGGGTGCGCAGCCACTCGGCGCGGGGGTGGACCTGTTTTCCAGCGCGCCGCAGCAGGCCATGCCCGCCTCGGCGCTTGCCGGGCTGGCCGGCCCCGGCGAGGCAGGGCTGTCCCTGTCGGACACCCAGATGTCCGCGCTGCGCCATGCCTGCATGCACCGCGCGGCGGGCCGCTTCGAGCTATGCCACCGCTGGCTGGCGCGCATGCAGGCCCGGCCCGAACTGAGGCTGGATGCGCTGGATGCGGACTGGCGCGCCATCGAGGCCCTGGCCCGCCCCGTCTCGCGCGAGATCCACAAGATGCACGCTTTTGTGCGCTTTCGGACCACGCAGCGGCAGAACCAGCCCGATCTGCACATTGCCTGGTTCGAGCCCGAGCACCACATCGTGCGCGCGGCGGCGCCCTTCTTCTGCAAGCGCTTTGCCAACATGCACTGGGCCATCCTCACGCCGCAATGCAGCGCGCACTGGGACGGCCATGCGCTGCGCCTGGCGCCCGGTGCGCGCCGCAGCGATGCCCCGCCAGCCGACGCGGGCGAGGCCCTGTGGCTGACCTACTACGCCAGCACCTTCAACCCGGCGCGCCTGAAGGAGCAGGCCATGCTGCGCGAGATGCCGCGCCGCTACTGGCACAACCTGCCCGAGACGGTGCTGATCTCCACCCTGGTCCAGCAGGCCCGCGCGCGCACGGCGCAGATGCTGGCGCCGTAACGGCAGCCGCCAAAAAGAAACAGAAAAAAGAAAAGGCCCCGAAGGGCCTTTGTCTGCTTTGCAGCGTCGCTCAGTGCATCAACCCAGCCACTTGCGGGCGTTGCGCCACACGCGCATCCAGGGGCTGAATTCCGACTTGTCGCCGTTGGTCCAGCTCATCTGCACGTTGCGGAACACGCGCTCGGGGTGGGGCATCATGGCCGTGAAGCGGCCATCGGCCGTGGTCACTGCCGTCAGGCCGCCGGCCGATCCGTTGGGATTGAACGGGTACTGCTCGGTGGCCTTGCCGTGATTGTCCACATAGCGCATTGAGGCGATGGCCTTGTCCGCATTGCCGCGGAAGCGGAAGTTGGCAAAGCCTTCGCCGTGGGCCACGGCGATGGGCAGGCGGCTGCCGGCCATGCCCTGCAGGAACAGGCTGGGCGACTCCAGCACTTCCACCATGGACAGGCGCGCCTCGAAGCGGTTGCTCTGGTTCTGCGTGAAACGCGGCCAGTCCTGCGCACCGGGAATGATGTCGGCCAGCTCGGCAAACATCTGGCAGCCGTTGCACACGCCCAGGCCGAAGGTATCGCTGCGGCCGAAGAACTGCTGGAACTGCGCGGACAGGCTGTCGTTGAAGGTGATGGAGCGCGCCCAGCCGATGCCGGCGCCCAGCGTGTCGCCGTAGCTGAAGCCGCCGCAGGCCACCACGCCGGCGAAGTCCTGCAGCTGCGCGCGGCCGCTTTGCAGGTCGGTCATGTGCACGTCCACCGCGTCGAAGCCGGCTTCGGTGAAGGCGTAGGCCATTTCCACATGGGAGTTCACGCCCTGCTCGCGCAGCACGGCCACGCGGGGGCGCGCGCCCAGGTTCAGGAAGGGTGCGGCGGGGTTCTCGGCCGGGTCGAACGTCAGGTGCAGGTGCATGCCCGGGTCGGCAGGCTCGCCGGCTGCGGCGTGCTCGCTGTCGGCGCAGGCCGGGTTGTCCCGCTGCTGGGCAATCTTCCAGCTGACGGCATCCCAGACCTGGTGCAGGTCGCTGAGCGAGGCGCCGAAGACGGACTTGGCATCGCGCCAGACCTGCAGTTCGCCCTTGCCCGCATCGACCTTGGACGAGACGGGGCGCGTCTTGCCGATGATGTGGCTGCAGGTGGACAGGCCATGCTCGCGCAGGGTCTGCAGCACGGCGGCGCGGTCGGCCGTGCGGATCTGCAGCACGGCGCCCAGCTCTTCGTTGAACAGTGCGCGCAGCGTCATGTCGTCGCGGCGGCCGCTGATCTGGGAGGCCCAGTTCTTGCCTTCGCCCGAGTCCATGCGGCTGTCGCTGATGCCGTCGCCTTCGGTGACCAGCATGTCCACGTTGATGGCCACGCCCACATGGCCGGCGAAGGCCATCTCGGCCACGGTGGCCAGCAGGCCGCCGTCGCCCTTGTCGTGGTAGGCCAGGATCTGGCCCTTGGCGCGCAGGTCGTTAACGGCATCGACCAGAGCGATCAGGTCCTTGGCGTCATCGAGGTCAGGGGTTTCATTGCCGGACTGGCCCAGCACCTGGCCCAGGATGGAGCCGCCCATGCGCATCTTGCCGCGGCCCAGGTCCACCAGGACCAGGGTACTGTCGTCTTCCGTGGCGTCCAGCTGGGGCGTGAGCGTGCCGCGCACATCGTCGATGGAGGCGAAGCCCGTGATGATCAGGCTGACGGGCGAGGTCACCTTCTTGACTTGGCCGCCCTCGTTCCACTGGGTGCGCATGGACAGGCTGTCCTTGCCCACGGGGATAGAGATGTCCAGCTGCGGGCACAGCTCCATGCCCACGGCCTTGACGGTGGCGTAGAGCGCCGCGTCTTCGCCGGGCTCGCCGCAGGCCGCCATCCAGTTGGCCGACATCTTGACCTTGGACAGCTCGATGGGCGCGGCCAGCATGTTGGTGATGGCCTCGGCCACGGCCATGCGTCCCGACGCCGGGGCGTTGATGGAGGCCAGCGGCGTGCGCTCGCCCATGGCCATGGCCTCGCCCTTGAAGCCACGGTAGTCGGCCAGGGTCACGGCCACGTCGGCCACGGGCACCTGCCAGGGGCCGACCATCTGGTCGCGGTGCGTGAGACCGCCCACGGCGCGGTCGCCAATGGTGATCAGGAAGCGCTTGGAGGCCACGGTGGGGTGGGCCAGCACGTCGATCACGGCCTTTTCCAGCGGCACGCCGGTCAGGTCCATGGGCGGCAGCTCGCGCTGCACGGTGGCCACGTCGCGGTGCATCTTGGGCGGCTTGCCCAGCAGCACGTTCATGGGCATGTCCACGGGGAACTTCTGGTCGCCCGAGGCCACCGCCGTGTCCTCCAGCACCAGCTGGCGTTCTTCCGTGGCCGTGCCGATCACGGCGAACGGGCAGCGCTCGCGCTCGCAGAAGGCCGTGAACTCGGCCAGCGATTCGGGAGCGATGGCCATCACATAGCGTTCCTGGCTTTCGTTGGACCAGATTTCCTTGGGCGCCAGGCCGGATTCCTCCAGGTTGACGGCGCGCAGGTCAAAGCGCGCGCCGCGGCCCGCATCGTTGGTCAACTCGGGGAAGGCATTGGACAGGCCGCCGGCACCCACGTCGTGGATGGCCAGGATGGGGTTCTTGTCGCCCTGGGCCCAGCAGTGGTTGATGACTTCCTGGGCGCGGCGCTCGATCTCGGGATTGCCGCGCTGCACGGAGTCGAAGTCCAGCTCGGCCGCGTTCGTGCCGCTGGCCATGGAGCTGGCAGCGCCGCCGCCCATGCCGATGCGCATGCCGGGGCCGCCCAGCTGGATCAGCAGGGTGCCGGCGGGGAACTCGATCTTCTGAGTCAGCTCGGAGTCGATCACGCCCAGGCCGCCCGCGATCATGATGGGCTTGTGGTAGCCGCGCATCACGGCATCGGCACCCACGCCGACCTGCTGCTCGTACTCGCGGAAATAGCCGGTCAGGTTGGGACGGCCGAATTCGTTGTTGAAGGCCGCGCCACCGAGCGGGCCCTCGATCATGATCTGCAGCGGGCTGGCGATGTGCTCGGGCTTGCCCACTTCGCTGCCCCACAGCTTGGAGACCGTGAAGCCCGACAGGCCGGCCTTGGGCTTGGAGCCGCGGCCCGTGGCGCCCTCGTCGCGGATCTCGCCGCCCGCGCCGGTCGATGCGCCGGGGAAGGGGGAGATGGCCGTGGGGTGGTTGTGCGTCTCCACCTTCATCAGCACGTGGTTGACGGCCTGCTTCTTCTGGTAGCTGGGCGCCTTGATCTTGTCCAGGGCCGCCTCGAAGGTGGCGACGAAGCGCTCGACCTCATGGCCTTCCATGATGGAGGCGTTGTCCGAGTAGGCCACCACCGTGTGCTGGGGCGAGACCTGGTGCGTGTTGCGGATCATGCCGAACAGGCTCTTGTCCTGGGCCACGCCGTCGATGGTGAACTGGGCGTTGAAGATCTTGTGGCGGCAGTGCTCGCTGTTGGCCTGCGCGAACATCATCAGCTCCACGTCCGTGGGATTGCGCTGGAGGCCCTTGAAGGCATCGACCAGGTAGTCGATCTCGTCGTCGGCCAGGGCCAGGCCCCATTGGCGGTTGGCAGTCTCCAGCGCGGCGCGGCCGCCGCCCAGCACATCGACGAACTCCATGGGAGCGGCGTCCAGGGCGGAGAACAGTTGCTCGGCCTCGGCGCGCGTGGCGAAGACCGACTCGGTCATGCGGTCGTGCAGCAAGGCGGCGATCCGTGCAGTCTGCTCGGCCGAAAGCTCAGGCGCGCTGCCCAGCACATTGCTCAGCAGGCCGGTCTTGAAGGCGATGCGGTATTCGGTGATGCGCTCCACGCGGAACACGCCCAGGCCGCAGTTGCGGGCAATGTCCGTGGCCTTGGAGGCCCAGGGGGAGATCGTTCCCAGGCGCGGCGTGACCACCAGGGCAGCACCGTCGGCCGGGCCTTCATAGGGGTCTCCATAGGTCAAGAGCGCCTGGAGGCGCTCTTGCAATGCGGGCGTGGGTGCGGCGTCCGTGGCCACCAGGTGCACGAAGCGCGCGGCAATGCCGGTGATTTTGGGATGGATGGAGACCAGTTCGGTCAGGAGCTGCTGGGCGCGGAACGAGCTGAGAGCGTTTCCACCCTCCAACTGTGTCAGATGCAAGGTCACGTGGCGGCCTGTTGGGTGAGGAGGCTTGTGAAAAGCGCCCTGCGGCCCCGCCCTCCGGGGGCTGGCTGCAAGGCGCTGAATCGGTGAGGCCGCTATTTTACCGGGCTGAGCCGTCCCGATGGCGACAGCCGCCCCTTACCCCTGCACGCCCGAAGGCGCAATGGGATAATTGCGGGCATGAGCATCACCATCAAGAGCGCTGAAGACATCGCAGCCATGCGCGTGGCCTGCCGCCTGGCTTCGGAAGTGCTGGACTACATCACCCCCCACATCAAGCCCGGCATCACCACGGCCGAGATCGACCGCCTGGGCGCCGAATGCATGGCACAGCAGGGCACGGTCTCCGCCACCATCGGCTACCAGCCGCCCGGCTACCCTCCCTACCCCGGACACCTGTGCACCTCGGTCAACCATGTGGTCTGCCACGGCATTCCCAATGACAAGCCGCTCAAGAAGGGCGACATCGTCAATGTGGACGTCACGGTCATCACCAAGGACGGCTGGTACGGCGACAACAGCCGCATGTTCATGATCGGAGAGTGCTCCATCGCAGCCAAGCGCCTGTCGGCACTGACCTTCGACGCCATGTGGCTGGGCATCCAGCAGGTCAGGCCCGGCGCCACGCTGGGCGACATCGGCAACGCCATCCAGACCTTTGCCGAAGGCCACGGCCTGTCGGTGGTGCGCGAGTTCTGCGGCCACGGCATCGGCCAGAAGTTCCACGAAGAGCCCCAGATCCTGCACTACGGCCGCCCCGGAACGGGCACCGTGCTGGAAGAAGGCATGGTCTTCACCGTCGAGCCCATGCTCAACCTGGGCAAGCGCGAGATCAAGGAACTGGGCAAGGACGGCTGGACCATCGTGACCAAGGACCACAGCCTCTCGGCCCAGTGGGAACACACCCTGGTGGTGACCAAGACCGGCTACGAAGTCATGACCCTGTCGGCCGGCTCGCCCGCGCTGCCCCCCTTCGTTACCACCACGAGCTGCTGAGGCTCGGCATGTTTCTTGCGTGATGCGCAGGCAAAATGGCATGGCGTCCGGGGCACCCGCTCCCGGCGCCTTCCCTGCCCTCGCCGCGCATGAAACAGACCACTGACCACACTCCTTCCCACGCTGCGCCCTCTGCCCCGGACTCGCTGGAGCAGTTGCGCGCGCAGTACGCCCGGGATCGCGGGCGCTGGATAGGCTCGCTGCTGGCGCCCACCATGGGCCGGCGCGGCGTGCGCCTGGTGCTGCAGCACCTGAGCGATCTGGCCGACACGCTGCTGCGCGCGCTGTGGCATCGCGCCGGCATGCCGCCCGAGGCCTGCCTGGCCGCCGTGGGCGGCTTCGGGCGCGCCCAGCTGTTTCCCTATTCCGACATCGACGTGCTGGTGCTGCTGCCAGCCGCCGGCACGGCAGATGCCGAGCTGGCCTCGCGCATCGAGAAATTCATTGGCAGTTGCTGGGACGCGGGCCTGGAGATCGGCTCCAGCGTGCGCACGCTGGCCGAATGCCTGGAGGAATCCGAGCGCGACCTGACGGTGCAGACCGCCCTGCTGGAATCACGCCGCATCTGCGGCAGCGAGCCGCTGTTCGCCGAGTTCCAGACGCGCTATCAGGCCCAGATGAATGCGCACGCCTTTCTGTCCGGCAAGCTGCTGGAAATGCGCCAGCGCCACAACAAGTACGAGAGCACGCCCTACTCGCTGGAGCCCAACTGCAAGGAATCGCCCGGCGGCCTGCGCGATCTGCACACCATGATCTGGCTGGCCCGTGCCGCAGGCCTGGGCAGCAGCTGGCAGGCCCTGGCCGGCAAGGGGCTGATCACCGATTTCGAGCGCCGGCAGCTCGAGGACAACGAAGCCCTGCTGAGCCTGATACGGGCGCGCCTGCATGCGGTGGCGGGCCGGCATGAGGACCGCCTGGTCTTCGACCAGCAGACCGCCGTGGCCGAGGCCTTTGGCTACCGCTCCACCTCGGCCGAGGGGCGCAAGCTGGCCATGCGCGCCAGCGAGACGCTGATGCGCCACTACTACTGGGCGGCCAAGGCCGTGACCCAGCTGTGCCAGATCCTGCGGCTGAACATCGAGGAGCGGCTGAACCCGCGACCCACGCCGCGCATCCGGCTGAACTCGCGCTTCTACGAGAAGGCCGGCACCATCGAGGTGGCCAGCGACGATCTCTACGAGCGCGAGCCGCACGCCATCCTCGAAACCTTTCTGATGTACGAGACCCATGTGGGCCTCACCGACCTGTCGGCGCGCACGCTGCGCGCGCTGTACGGCGCGCGTGACCTGATGGACGCGGCCTTCCGGCGCGACCCGGTCAACCGCGCCACCTTCATGAAGATCCTGCAGCAGCCCAGCGGCATCACGCACGCCATGCGGCTGATGAACCAGACCTCGGTGCTGGGGCGCTACCTGTGGCCGTTCCGGCGCATCGTGGGCCAGATGCAGCATGACCTGTTCCACGTCTACACGGTGGACCAGCACATCCTCATGGTGCTGCGCAATGTGCGGCGCTTTTTCATGGCCGAGCATGCGCATGAGTACCCGTTCTGCTCCCAGCTGGCCAGCGGCTGGGACAAGCCCTGGCTGCTGTACGTGGCCGCGCTGTTCCACGACATCGGCAAGGGCCGCGGCGGCGACCACTCCATCATCGGCGCCGTGGAGGCCAAGCGTTTTTGCCGCGCCCACGGCATTGCGCGCGCCGACGCCGAGCTGATCGAATTCCTCGTGCGCGAGCACCTGACCATGAGCCAGGTCGCGCAAAAGCAGGACCTGTCGGACCCCGAGGTGATCCAGGCCTTTGCCGAGCGCGTGGGCAACGAGCGCAACCTCACGGCCCTGTACCTGCTGACCGTGGCCGACATCCGCGGCACCAGCCCCAAGGTCTGGAGCGCCTGGAAGGGCAAGCTGCTGGAGGACACCTATCGCCTGACCTTGCGCGTCATGGGCGGACGCGCGCCCGATGCAGCCGCCGAAATCGAGGCCCGCCGCCGCGAGGCCCTGGTGCAGCTGGCACTGACAGCCCAGCCCTTCGAATCGCACAAGAAGCTCTGGGACACGCTGGGCGTGGACTATTTCATGCGCCACGAGGCGGCCGACATCGCCTGGCACACGCGCCACCTGTCGCGCCACGTGGGCACCACCCGCCCCGTGGTGCGCGCGCGCCGCTCCCTGGCCGGCGAGGGGCTGCAGGTGCTGGTCTACGCGCCTGACCAGCCCGATCTGTTCGCGCGCATCTGCGGCTACTTCGACCGGGCGGCCTTCTCCATTCTGGATGCGCGCGTGCACACGGCCCACAACAGCTATGCGCTGGACACCTTCCAGGTGGTCGCGCCCGCCATGCAGGAGCAGTACCGCGAGCTGATGCACATGGTTGAGAACGACCTGGTCGCCGCGCTGATGCAGGGCGGGCCGCTGCGCGAGCCATCCCCCCGGCGCCTGTCGCGCCGCGTCAAAAGCTTTCCCTTTGCGCCGCGCGTCACGCTGCAGCCAGACGAAAAAGCCCAGCACTGGCTGCTGTCCATCTCGGCCACGGACCGCGCCGGCCTGCTCTACACCGTGGCGCGCATCCTGGCGCAGCACCACCTGAGCGTGCAATTGGCCAAGGTCAGCACGCTGGGCGAGCGCGTGGAAGACAGCTTTCTGATCGAGGGCGCCGAACTGCAGAACAACCAGCGCCAGCTGCTCATAGAAACCGAGCTGCTGCAGGCCTTGGCGATCTGAACTTGTGGAGAAAAAAGGCCCGCCCTGTCAACCAGGGCGGGCCTTTTGCATCCAGGCTCCGGCGCGGGTGCGGCCGTCAGTGCATGGCGGCCGCAGGCGCCGACACCGTGGCCACTTCCTTGCCCTCGCGGTCATAGAGCTTGCCGTCGACCACCCGGTCGCCATCGGCCAGGGCAGACAGCACGGCCTCGCTGAGCACGCGCTCAGAACCTGCGCCGAACACCGAAGGCTCCTCGGGGTTGCCCTGCTTGAAGTGGTTGAAGACCAGGTTCAACAGCAGCACGGTCACCGCCGTGGAGCTGATGCCCGAATGGAACATGGTGGCAAACCAGTCCGGGAAGTGGTGATAGAAGTCTGGCTTGACCATGGGCAGCACGCCCATGCCGATGGACGCGGCCACGATGATCAGGTTCATGTTGTTGTGATAGTCCACCTTGGCCAGCGTGCGGATGCCGCTGGCCGCCACCGTGCCAAAAAGCACCAGGCCCGCGCCGCCCAGCACCGAGGGCGGCACGCAGGCCACGATGCGCCCCATGATGGGCAGCAGGCCGAAGGCGATCAGGATCAGGCCGCTGAAGGCCACGACATAACGGCTCTTGATGCCCGTGACCGCGACCAGGCCCACGTTCTGGGCAAAGGCGCTCTGCGTGAACGAGCCGAAGAACGGCGCCACCACGCTGGACAGCATGTCGGCGCGAAGGCCGTCGGCCAGGCGGCGCGAATCCACGCGGGTGCCCACGATGTCGCCCACGGCCAGGATATCGGCCGAGGTTTCCACCAGGGTCACCAGGATCACGATGGACATGGAAAGGGTCGCCGCCAGGCTGAAGGTCGGCCAGCCGAAGTGCAGCGGCATGGGCACGGCGAACCAGGCGCCGCTGCCCACCTCGGAAAAGTCGGACTTGCCGATCATGGCCGCCACCGCCGTGCCGATGACGATGGCCAGCAGGATGGACAGGCGCGAGATCATGGCGTTGCCCAGCTTGCTCAGTGCCAGCACGATGACCAGCGACAGGCCCGCCAGCCCGATGTTGCCCATGCTGCCGTAGTCGGCCGCCTGGGGATTGCCGCCCATGGCCCAGTGGGCCGCCACCGGCATCAGCGACAGGCCGATGATGGTGATCACGCAGCCATTGACCAGCGGCGGGAAAAACCGGGTGAGCTTGGAAAAAATGGGCGCAATGATCAGGCCGAACACCGAGGCAAAGAGCACGGCGCCCAGCACGCCCTGCATGCCGCCGCCTGTGTGCAGGATGCTGACCATGGTGGCCACGCCCGAGAAGGACACGCCCTGCACCAGCGGCAGGCGCGAGCCGAAGAACGGAATGCCCAGCGTCTGCAGCAGCGTGGCCAGCCCGCCCATGAAAAGGCAGGCCGTGATCAGCAGGCCCGTGTCGGCCGCCGACATGCCGGCCGCATTGGCCATGACCAGGGGCACGGCCACGATGCCTCCGTACATGGTCAGCACATGCTGCAAACCATAGAGGGTGTTGGCCGTGAGGCCGAGTTGCTCGTCCTCCGGGCGGATGTCTGTACCCAGGGCCGGCGCATTGCCAGAACTTTTTTCCATCGCTGTCTCCTTGTCCTCTTGTTCACAGAACGCCGGACAAGTACGCGGCAGCCGGATGGCGGCAGGCGCGCCCCCGCGCACCTTTTGCCGCCGACCCGATAGGCCGCGCTCTCCTGCATCCTGCATCGCGAAGCCCGGTGGCTGCTTGGCAGCTCTTGGCGGGCGAACGCACACAATCCCCGCCTTGGCGGGAAGTGCCAATGTACGGCGCCAGCATGGAAAAATTGTCTACCGATTTGTATACAAAGACCTGACCGAAGATCCTTGAATACGGGCAGCGCCCGCCCGCTCAGTCGTCCTCGGCCGCGCTGATGCCGGGGAACAGCACATCGGTGAAGCCGAACTGGCTGAAGTCACGCATGCGCATGGGATAGAGCTTTCCCCAGAGGTGATCGCACTCATGCTGGACCACGCGCGCATGAAAGCCATCCACCGTGCGGTCGATGGCATCGCCAAACACATCGAAGCCCGTGTAGCGGATATGGTTCCAGCGCGGCACCATGCCGCGCATTCCGGGTACGGACAGGCAGCCTTCCCAGTCCAGTTGCTCATCCTCGCCCATGGGCGTGATGACCGGGTTGATGAGCACGGTGCGCGGCACCACGGGCGCATCAGGGTAGCGCGGATTGGGCAGGCCGGAGCCGAACACCACCATCTGCAGGTCCACGCCAATCTGCGGCGCGGCCAGCCCCGCGCCGTTGGCTGCATGCATGGTGTCCAGCAAATCGCTGAGCAGCAGGTGCAGTTCGTCGGTGTCGAATTCGGTCACGGGCTGGGCGACGCGCAGCAGGCGCGGATCGCCCATCTTCAAAATGGTGCGGACAGTCATGGCAGTGCAAGGCTATGCATGTAAATGCGGGTTGCCAAGCATAGCGGCCGCCCGGCTCCCGGCCGCCCCCTGGCCACCTCTTGGCTACCTCTTGGCCGCCATGGCCACAGCGCGCTGGCACAATCGCAGCATGCCCAGCACCGCCAGAGAGTCATCCACCGCGTCCCCAGAGGACCGTGAGGCAGGCGCGCAGCAAATACCCACGGCACAGACCCTGGAGCCCGAGGCCACTGCGCAGGCAGGCACGGCGCCGGCCTTCCATGATGACGATCCCCCTCCCCTGCACCGCATGCCGGCCGCCCCGTTGCGCTGGGCGCTGCAGCTGTTTGCCTGCCTGAGCCTGGCCACGGGCATTGCCGGCATCTTCATTCCAGGATTGCCCACCACGGTGTTCGTGCTCATGGCCGGCTGGGCCGCGGCGCGCAGCTCGCAGCGCATGCACACCTGGCTGTGGCGCCATCGCCTGTTCGGCCCCATGCTGCGCAACTGGGCACGGGGCGGCTGCGTGAGCCGGCGCGCCAAATGGAGCGCCAGCGCCATGATGAGCCTGTGCGCCGTCATACTGCTGTGGACACGCCCGCCCGCCTGGGTGCAGGCCGTGGCGCTGACCTCCATGGGCTGCGTGCTGGTGTGGCTGTGGTTCAGGCCCGAGCCGTGAGAATGAAGGCCTGCAGCAGGCCTTCCTGAAAAAATTCCCCCGAGTTTTCTGTGACGTGTTTTTTACGTCATATAATCTAGGTCTTGTTCCTCAATAGCTCAGTTGGTAGAGCGCCGGACTGTTAATCCGTAGGTCCCTGGTTCGAGCCCAGGTTGAGGAGCCAAAAGAATTTCAAGATCTTGCAACCGCACAAGATCTCTGTCGATAGACGTGTATTCCTCAATAGCTCAGTTGGTAGAGCGCCGGACTGTTAATCCGTAGGTCCCTGGTTCGAGCCCAGGTTGAGGAGCCAAATTTCAGTGGCCTTGCAATCGCACAAGACCCAACGCCAACATATTCCTCAATAGCTCAGTTGGTAGAGCGCCGGACTGTTAATCCGTAGGTCCCTGGTTCGAGCCCAGGTTGAGGAGCCAGATGAAAAGCCCGCATGCCAACGCATGCGGGCTTTTTTGTTGGGTCAGGCTGCACGCACCATGCCCACGGTGGGCGTGTTCGGTGGCGATGGAGTTGCGGCGGGCTCCACGGTGACGGGCTTGCTGTGCCGGGCATGCGCGCGGCGCGAAACATGGGCAGCGCGGGATTGCTCGACGCCCTCTTCCCATGCGCGGAGCTCTTCCTCCAGCCGTGCGGCACGTTCCGCATACATGTCAGCAGAGGACTTGTAGTACTCCGCGGCAATGGTGTGCTCGAGCATCGCCATGCGGGCTTCCTGCAGGTAGGCCCGGGTGCGACGGATATAGCGCGGCTCGGCAAGGCTTGCGCCAAAGATTTTGCTGAAAAACATCGCTCATCCTCCTTCGATGCCTTCACAGCGAAAGCCAAGCATCCGCAAGAAGACGGAACCAGCATAGCCCAAGCCTGCCAGGCGACACTGTCCCCTGGCGCGACAAGGCCGCGTAGGAGGTTCACTTACCCCGGCCAGGCGATGCCCTCGCATCCACGCAGCCCTCTTGCGCATGGTTTGTGCAAGACTGCGGCTGCAGAGAATACGAATCCATTTCCTCCGTCCGCACCCGATCATGTCCCATCCCCTCCCATGGCTCATCCCCCACCAGGCCTTCCCCCCTGTGGAAACGGCATGGGGCCCCAACGACCCTATCCCGGGCCTGCTGGCCGCAGGCGGCACGCTGGATGCGGCGCACCTGCGCATCGCCTACAGCCAAGGGATTTTTCCCTGGTTCAGCGAAGGCCAGCCCACGCTGTGGTGGTCGCCCGATCCACGCATGGTGCTGCAGACATCGCAATTCCGGCTGCACCGCAGCCTGCGCAAGACATTGCAGCGCTTTCGCGCCACGCCGGGCTGCGAGATCCGCATCGACAGTGCGTTCGAGACCGTGATGCAGCACTGCGCCCAGACGGTGCGCCACGACCAGGATGGCACCTGGATCGTGCAGGAAATTCTTGACGCCTATACCGAACTGCACCACCAGGGTGCAGCCCACAGCGTGGAGACCTGGGTGGACGGACGCCTGGTGGGCGGCCTGTATTGCGTGGCACTGGGCCGCGCCGTGTTTGGCGAATCCATGTTCGCGCATGCCACCGACGCATCCAAGATTGCGCTGGCGGCCCTGGTTGCGCTTTGCAGACACCAAGGCGCCGTACAGATCGATTGCCAGCAGGCCACGCAGCATCTGGCCTCGCTGGGGGCGCGCGAAATGCCGCGCGCCCGGTTCCTGCAAACCGTGGCCGAGCAAAGCCAGCTGCCGCCCATGCGCTGGCAGTTCGAAAACGTATACTGGGACGCGTTGCTGCCACCGTCCGGCGAGGCTGGCGACACATCACCGGCTGCCGCCAGCACACCATGACGCACCCGAACGATCTTCCGCTGCAGGCCCTGCAGTTCTATGCCACCGCCGCCTACCCCTGCAGCTATCTGGATGGCAGGCTGGCGCGTTCGCAAGTGGCCACGCCCAGCCACCTGATCCAGAACAGCGCCTATTCCGAGCTGGTTTCACTGGGTTTTCGCCGCAGCGGAATGTTCACCTACCGGCCGTATTGCGACGGATGCCGCGCCTGCGTGCCGATGCGCATCCTGGTCCACGACTTCCGCCCTGACCGCAGCCAGCGCCGCGCCGCCGCGCGCCATGCCGACCTCACGGCATCGATCCAGCGCCTGCACTACTCGAACGAGCACTACCAGCTGTACCTGCGCTACCAGCAAAGCCGCCACAGCGGCGGAGGCATGGACCATGACAGCGTGGACCAGTACACCCAGTTCCTGCTGCAAAGCCGCGTCAACTCGCGCCTTGTGGAGTTCCGCACGCCCGCGGCCGATGGCGGCATCGGCACGCTGAAGATGGTCTCCATCCTCGATGTGCTGGAAGACGGGCTGTCTGCCGTCTACACCTTCTACGAACCCAACGACCCCGCCAGCTACGGCACCTTCAATGTGTTGTGGCAGATCGACCAGGCCCGGTCCATGAGCCTGCCCTATGTCTACCTGGGCTACTGGATCGCCGACAGCCAGAAGATGAATTACAAGGCGCGCTTCCTGCCCCATGAGGTGCGCGTTGACGAGCGCTGGCAGCGCGTGGATCAGCTGCCGCGCTGATACAGCGTCACTCCACGCCTTTTCAGCGACATTTCTTATGCGCATAGCCGCTGTTTGCTGGCGGCACATATGCCGCCATGCCATGGCCGCCGCTAGAATGACCGAATGCCGAAACTCCACTCCGCCTCATGAAAAAAAACGATAACGCGGCCTCCCCCAAGCCCAGCGTCCAGGTCCTGGAACGCATGTTCACGTTGATCGACGTGTTGGCCTCGCGCGAGGAAGCGGTATCGCTCAAGGAGATCAGCGAGCGCACCGGCCTGCACCCCTCCACCACGCACCGCATCCTCAACGATCTGGCCATCGGCCGCTTTGTCGATCGCCCCGAATCGGGCAGCTACCGCCTGGGCATGCGCTTCCTGGAGCTGGGCAATCTGGTCAAGGCCCGCCTGAGCGTGCGCGAAGCGGCCCTGATCCCCATGCGCCAGCTGCACAAGCAGATCCAGCAGCCGGTCAGCCTCAGCGTGCGCCAGGGCGATGAAATCGTCTATGTGGAACGCGCCTACAGCGAGCGCTCCGGCATGCAGGTGGTGCGCGCCATCGGCGGCCATGCGCCGCTGCACCTGACATCCAACGGCAAGCTGTTCCTGGCGGCGGACGATGCGCAACAGGTCCGCGCCTACGCCACGCGCACCGGCCTGCCCGGCAAGACGCACTTCAGCATCACGCGGCTGGCCGACATGGAAAACGAACTGGACAAGGTACGCCACCATGGCGTGGCCCGCGACAACGAAGAGCTGGAGCTGGGCGTGCGCTGCATGGCCGCCGGCATCTACGACGACCAGGGCAAGCTGGTGGCCGGCCTGTCCATCTCCGCTCCCGCCGACCGGCTGGACGAAAGCTGGATGTCCAAGCTCCAATCCACCGCACAGGAGATCTCGAGCGCCCTGGGCTTCAATGCAACCCGCCCGGCTGCACCGCCTCCCAACCCCTACGCGCGCAGCAGCCACTGAACGGCCGTCGGCCCCGTTGGCATTGGCAAGGGGCCATTGGCTACACAGACCTCTGCCCACCAGAAACAACAAAGGCGCCATCGGCGCCTTTGTCGTGAGGGGAAAGAAAACTCAGCCCTTGACCTTGTGGATCATGGGATCGCCAGCCACCTGTCCCATGGACTCCACCCAGTGGCGCACGCGCTCGGCATCGCCGAGGCGGCTGAACTTTCCAGCCGAATCCAGGAAGACCATGATGATCTTGCGGCCAGCCACCTGCGCCTGCATGACCAGGCAGCGGCCTGCCTCGGAGATGTAGCCGGTCTTTTGCAGACCGATGTCCCAGGTGGGGCTCATCACCAGGCGGTTGGTGTTGTTGTACTGCAGCGTGCGACGGCCCACGGCCACCTCATAGCCGGGCGAGGTGGTGTACTCGCGCACCAGCGGATCGCTGTGCGCCACATTGACGAGCACGGCCAGATCACGGGCGCTGGACTGGTTGCGGCTGGACAGCCCGGTGGGCTCCACGTAGCGGGTATCGGTCATGCCCAGCAGACGCGCCTTGGCATTCATCTGCTGGACAAAGGCATCAAGGCCACCAGGGAAAGTGCGGCCCAGGGCATGGGCAGCGCGGTTTTCACTGGACATCAGGGCCAGGTGCAGCATTTCACCGCGCGTGAGCGTGGTGCCGACGGCCAGGCGCGAGCTGCTGCCCTTTTCGGTATCCACGTCGTCCTGCGTGATGGTGATGGTTTCATCCATCGGCAGATGGGCCTGGGAAATCAGCAGGCCGGTCATCAGCTTGGTCAACGAGGCGATGGGCAAGACGGCGTGGTCGTTCTTGCTCAGCAGCACCTCATGGGTGTCCTGGTCCAGGACCAGGGCCACGCTGCTCTTGAGATCCAGAGGATCGGCCACCGCATGCAGACCGGCCATCTGGCCGAAGGACAGGCGTGGCTCGTAGGCAACGGCGCGAATGGGGCTGGCCACGCTGCGTGCAGCGACGCGGCTGGGCTGGCGCGCGCTCTTGGCAACGCGCTTGCCCTGGGGAGCGGCCGTGGCGCGCTCCTTCACCGCCTTCTTCTTGACAGGGGCCACGGCCACCTGTTTCTTGGCAACTTTCTTGGCGGGCGCGGCATGTGCGCCCGGAGCAGCAAGAGCACAACTCAGGGCCAGAAAGGACATGACCTGAGCAAATCGACCGAGGCGGGCACGGCGTAGGGTGGGCATGAGAAATGCTCCAAGCAGCAAGAATTTGTGACTAGACCTTACATTAATCGAAAAAGTCGCACTGTGACAATAACTTGTGCGACTTTTCGATAATTTAAGTGAAATTATAAGGCGAGTGCTTACCCCTGTGCAGCCACGATCTCTGCATTGCTGTGTAATTTGTTCAACGCGCTCAGGTAGGCCTTGGCAGAAGCCACGACGATGTCAGGGTCGGCGCCCACGCCGTTGACCACGCGCCCGCTGCGCTGCAGGCGAACGGTCACTTCGCCCTGGCTTTCGGTGGAACCGCTGATGGCGTTGACCGAGTACAGCAGCATCTCGGCACCGCTCTTCACCTCGGACTCGATGGCCTTGAACGAGGCATCGACCGGGCCATTGCCGTCGGACTGGGCCTTGATCTCTCGGCCGTCGCGGCTGAACACCACCGACGCGTGTGGGCGCTCACCTGTCTCGCTTTGCTGGGCCAGCGAGATGAACTGGAAGGGATCGGCCTGCTGATGCGCGTCCTGCTCGGTCACCAGGGCCAGGATGTCCTCGTCGAAGATCTCGCTCTTGCGGTCGGCCAGCTCCTTGAAGGCGGCAAAGGCGGTATTGATCGCGGCTTCGCTGTCCAGCTCCACGCCCAGTTCATGCAGGCGCTGCTTGAAGGCGTTGCGGCCGCTGAGCTTGCCCAGCACGATCTTGTTGGCGCTCCAGCCCACGTCCTCGGCACGCATGATCTCGTAGGTGTCGCGCGCCTTGAGCACGCCGTCCTGGTGAATGCCGGAGGCATGGGCGAAGGCGTTGGCCCCCACCACGGCCTTGTTGGGCTGCACCACGAAGCCGGTGGTCTGGCTGACCATGCGGCTGGCGGCCACGATGTGCAGGGCGTCGATGTTGACGTCCAGGCCAAAGTAGTCCTTGCGCGTCTTGATGGCCATCACCACCTCTTCCAGCGAGCAGTTGCCGGCGCGCTCACCCAGGCCATTGATGGTGCATTCGATCTGGCGGGCGCCGCCGAGCTTGACGCCGGCCAGCGAGTTGGCCACGGCCATGCCCAGGTCGTTGTGGCAGTGCACGCTCCAGACCGCCTTGTCGCTGTTGGGCACGCGCTCGCGCAGGTTCTTGATGAAGGCGCCGTAGAGCTCGGGAATGGCATAGCCCACGGTGTCGGGCACGTTGATCGTGGTTGCGCCCTCGGCGATCACGGTCTCGATGACGCGGCACAGGAAATCCGGGTCGCTGCGGTAGCCGTCCTCCGGGCTGAACTCGATGTCGGCAATCAGGTTGCGCGCAAAGCGCACGGATTGGCGCGCCTGCTCAAGCACCTGATCGGGCGTCATGCGCAGCTTTTTCTCCATGTGCAGCGCGCTGGTCGCAATGAAGGTGTGGATGCGCGCGCGGTTGGCGTCCTTGAGGGCTTCGGCCGCACGGGCGATGTCACGGTCATTGGCCCGCGCCAGCGAGCAGATGGTGGAGTCCTTGATGGCGCGCGCAATGGCCTGTACCGACTCGAAGTCACCGTTGGAGCTCGCCGCAAAACCGGCCTCGATCACATCGACCTTCAGCCGTTCGAGCTGGCGCGCGATGCGCAGCTTCTCATCGCGGGTCATGGAGGCACCGGGCGACTGCTCGCCGTCACGCAAGGTGGTGTCGAAAATGATCAATTGGTCGGTCATGGGGAGTCTCGTCTTTCTTGTGGATGCGAAGCCCCTGCCCACGGGCAGGCGATGAAAAAAGCCGGTGCGCTTGTGGCTGCACCGGCTCGGGAACGAAATTCAGGCGGCGACCGCCTCCTGCTCCACCGCATTCTCGGCAGAGGGAACACGCTGCAAGCCCGACATGATGGCCCGGAACGAGGCAGAGACGATATTCGCATCGACCCCGACGCCGTAGCACACGTGGGACTCGTCCACGCGCAGTTCCACATAGGCGATGGCCTTGGCGTTGGCGCCTTCGCCAATGGCGTGCTCGGCATAGTCCAGCACGCGCACCGCGCGGCCGCTGTGCTCGCTCAGCGCCTGCACGAAGGCATCGATCGGGCCCGTGCCCTCGGCCTCAATCGTGCGCTTGCCGCCCTCGACGGCCAGGTCGGCCGACAGGCTGACCACACCATCGTTCTCGCTCAGCCGGTAGTGCGGCGCCTGCACGGATTGCAGGCCGTATTCGCGCTGGAACAGATTCCACAGGTCGGCGGCAGCCAATTCCTTGCCGCTGGCATCCATCTCGCGCTGCACGACCTGGCTGAACTCGATCTGCAGGCGGCGCGGCAACTGGAGGCCATATTCGCTTTCAAGCAGATAGGCGATGCCGCCCTTGCCCGACTGGCTGTTGACGCGAATGACGGCTTCATAGCTGCGACCCAGGTCCTTGGGATCGATGGGCAGATAGGGCATGTCCCAGACGTCACCTTCCTTGCGGTCGGCGAAGGCCTTCTTGATCGCATCCTGGTGCGAGCCAGAGAACGAGGTGTAGACCAGATCGCCCACATAGGGATGGCGCGGGTGCACGGGCAACTGGTTGCAATGCTCGACCGTGCTGCGGATGCCGTCGATATCGGAGAAATCCAGCCCGGGCGACACGCCCTGGATGTACATGTTCAGCGCCACGTTGACCACGTCGAGGTTGCCCGTGCGCTCGCCGTTGCCGAACAGGCAGCCTTCGAGGCGGTCGGCACCGGCCATCAGCGCGAGCTCGGCCGTCGCCGTGCCCGTGCCGCGATCGTTGTGGGGATGGACGGACAGCACGATGGAATCACGGCGCTGGATATGGCGGTGCGTCCACTCCACCATGTCGGCAAACAGATTGGGCGTGGAATGCTCCACCGTGGTGGGCAGGTTGATGATGCACTTGCGCTCGGGCGTGGGCTGCCATACATCGGTGACGGCATCGATGACGCGCTTGGAGAACTCCAGCTCGGTGTCCGAATACATCTCGGGCGAGTACTGGAAGGTCCATTGCGTCTGGGGGTAGCCGGCAGCGATCTCGTTGAACATGCGGGCATTGGTGGTGGCCAGCTCGACGATCTCGTCTTCGCTCATGTTCAACACCACGCGGCGCATCACGGGCGCGGTGGCGTTGTACAGATGGACGATGGCACGGGGCACGCCTTCGAGCGCTTCGAAGGTACGGCGGATGAGGTGCTCGCGCGCCTGGGTCAGCACCTGGATGGTCACGTCATCGGGAATGCGGTTTTCCTCGATGAGCTTGCGCATGAAGTCGAACTCCACCTGCGAAGCGGAGGGAAAACCGACCTCGATCTCCTTGAAGCCGATCTTCACCAGCTGCTCGAACATGCGCATCTTGCGATCGATGTCCATGGGCTCGATCAACGCCTGGTTGCCATCGCGCAGATCCACGCTGCACCAGATCGGAGCCTTGGTAATCGTCGCGTCGGGCCAGCTGCGATTTTGCAGACGCACGGGAGCGAAAGCGAACGGACGGTACTTGGTCGAAGGGTTTTGCAACATGGCTGAAGTGCTTTCTATCGTCTAGGTAAAAACAAGACCCACCTGCTCCAGCGACCCCACAAATGCAAAACGGCCCGTCGCTGGTGCAAACGGGCCGTGAAAGTAGGTATGTACGCGCGCGCTACTGTCTCTGCCCGTTGGACATCAGTAGTAGAGCTAGCGACAGGTATTGCATTCGAACGACTTTAGCACAGGTTCACAAAGGCTGTGAAGATGCTGCGCCGCATCACTTGTGCAGGCCGCGCTCCTCGGGCTCGTCGGTCGAGGTGCTGATGACGCTGGTGCGCTGGCCCTTGGCCTTGCGCCAGGCGTAGACGCCATAGCCCGAGAAACCGTAGAGCAGGAACACGCCGAACAGCACGATGGGCGGGTGGATGTTGATGATGGCAATGCCCAGCGCAATCAGCACGATGGCGGCAAACGGCACGCTCTTCTTGAAGTGCACGTCCTTGAAGCTGTAGAACGGCACATTGGTGACCATGGTCAGGCCCGCGTACAGCGTCAGGAAGAACATGATCCAGGTGATCTGCGTCCAGCTCAGCCAGGCATCCTGCCCGCGCAGCAGGCCCGCTTCGTCCAGCAGCCAGATGAAGCCCGTGACCAGTGCCGCCGCCGCAGGCGAAGGCAGGCCCTGGAACCAGCGCTTGTCCACAGTGCCGGTATTCACATTGAAACGCGCCAGCCGCAGTGCGGCGCAGGCGCAATAGACAAAGGCGGCGATCCAGCCCCAGCGACCAATGCCCTTGAGCGCCCACTCATAGGCGATCAAGGCGGGAGCGGCGCCGAAGGACACCATGTCCGACAGCGAGTCCATCTGTTCGCCAAAGGCGCTTTGCGTATTGGTCATGCGTGCCACGCGGCCGTCAAGGCTGTCGAGCACCATGGCGCAGAACACGCCTGCGGCAGCCAGCTCAAAGCGGCCATTCATGGCCATCACGATGGCGTAGAAGCCACCGAACAGCGCAGCCAGCGTGAACAGGTTGGGCAGGATGTAGATACCCTTGCGGCGCTTGCGCACCACCACGCCCTCAATCTCGTTGGACTCATTGTGGTTTTGCATCAATCCAGCCTCCAGCACAGCGCCTACGGGCGCGGGCAGCTATTAAAACGATAGTATTCTAAGGGAGCGGACCGCGCCGCCCCGAAAGGGTCAGTGTACCTGCGCGCCGCACCCCTTCCCTGCACGAAAAAGGCCACCCATCGGGGTGGCCTTGTCCTGCACCTTGCGTAGGCCGCTTGCGCGACCCAGGCAAGATGGAATGCAGCAATCTCAGTTGCGGCTCTGGTCAACCAGCTTGTTCTTGGAGATCCAGGGCATCATGGCGCGCAGCTGGCCACCGACCTTCTCGATGGCGTGGTCGGCGTTCATGCGGCGGCGGGCCGTCATGCTCGGGTAGTTGGTGCGGCCTTCCTGGATGAACATCTTGGCGTATTCGCCGGTCTGGATGCGCTTGAGGGCAGCACGCATGGCTTCGCGCGACTTGTCGTTGATGACTTCGGTACCCGTCACGTACTCGCCGTATTCGGCGTTGTTCGAGATCGAGTAGTTCATGTTGGCGATGCCGCCTTCGTACATAAGGTCCACGATGAGCTTGAGCTCATGCAGGCACTCGAAGTAGGCCATTTCGGGAGCGTAGCCGGCTTCGGTCAGGGTCTCGAAGCCCATCTTCACCAGTTCCACCGCGCCGCCGCACAGAACGGCTTGCTCGCCGAACAGGTCGGTCTCGGTTTCTTCCTTGAAGTTGGTCTCGATGATGCCGCCCTTGCCGCCGCCGTTGGCCATGGCATAGGACAGGGCCAGGTCACGGGCCTTGCCGGACTTGTCCTGGTACACAGCGATCAACGAAGGCACGCCGCCGCCCTTCAGGTACTCGGAACGTACGGTGTGGCCAGGACCCTTGGGGGCGACCATGATCACATCCAGATCGGCGCGGGGCACGACCTGGTTGTAGTGGATGTTGAAGCCGTGGGCAAAGGCCAGCGTGGCGCCTTGCTTGATGTTGGGGGCCACGTTGTTGTTGTAGACCTCGGGGATGTTCTCATCCGGCAGCAGGATCATGACCAGGTCGGCGGACTTCACGGCGTCATCGACTTCCGCGACGGTCAGGCCAGCCTTGGCGACCTTGTCCCAGGAAGCGCCGCCCTTGCGCAGGCCGACCACGACCTTCACGCCGCTTTCGTTCAGGTTTTGCGCGTGTGCGTGGCCCTGGCTGCCGTAGCCGATGATGGCAACGGTCTTGCCCTTGATCAGGCTCAGGTCACAGTCCTTGTCGTAGAAAACTTTCATGTTGGCTCCAGGCTTCGTGTGTGTAGGGGTTGAAAAGGGGAAGGGGACAGGTTTCAGGTGCGTTGCAGCGCATCAAACGCGCAGGATGCGTTCGCCGCGGCCGATGCCGCAGGAGCCGGTGCGCACGGTTTCCAGAATGGCCGTGCGGTCCAGCGCCTGCAGGAAGGCATCGTTCTTGGATTGGTCGCCGGTCAGCTCGACCGTGTAGCTCTTTTCGGTCACGTCGATGATGCGGCCGCGGAAGATGTCCGCCATGCGCTTCATCTCCTCGCGTTCCTTGCCCACGGCGCGGACCTTGACCATCATGAGTTCGCGCTCGGTATAGGAGCCTTCGGTCAGGTCCACGACCTTGACGACTTCGATCAGGCGATTCAGGTGTTTGGTGATCTGCTCGATCACGTCTTCGGAGCCATTCGTCTGAATGGTCATGCGCGACAGCGATGCGTCTTCCGTGGGGGCCACGGTCAGCGATTCGATGTTGTAGCCGCGGGCCGAGAACAGGCCCACCACGCGCGACAAGGCTCCCGGCTCGTTTTCGAGCAGCACGGCAATGATGTGTTTCATGAAAGAAAGATTCCTCTTTTCGCTGCCCTCCCCCGGCGCCGGTAAACGTCGGGCTTGGCAGGCAATAGATTCGTCAAAGGGGCCGCCTCGAGGACGGCTCACTGGAACGGATGCGGCAGGAATGAACCCGGGCAGATCCCGCAAGGGACCATGCTCAGAGGTCGTCAGCTCCCAGCAGCATCTCGGTGATCCCACGGCCGGCCTGCACCATGGGGAACACATTCTCGGTGGGATCGGTACGGAAGTCCATGAACACCGTGCGGTCCTTGAGCTTGCGTGCCTCGCGCAGGGCGGGCTCCACGTCCTCGGGGCGCTCGATCAGCATGCCCACGTGGCCATAGGCCTCGGCCAGCTTCACGAAGTTGGGCAACGAGTCCATGTAGCTGCTGCTGTAGCGGCCCGAATACTCGATCTCTTGCCACTGGCGCACCATGCCCAGGTAGCGGTTGTTCAGCGACACCACCTTGACCGGCGTGTTGTACTGCAGGCAGGTGGCCAGCTCCTGGATATTCATCTGGATGGAGCCTTCACCCGTGATGCAGAACACCTCGGACTCAGGCTTGGCCAGCTTGATGCCCATGGCGTAGGGCAGGCCCACACCCATGGTGCCCAGGCCGCCGGAGTTGATCCAGCGGCGCGGCTCGTCGAAGCGGTAGTACTGCGCAGCCCACATCTGGTGCTGGCCCACGTCGGACGTGATGTAGGCATCGGCGTCGCGGGTCATGTTCCACAGCGTCTCCACCACATACTGCGGCTTGATGACCGAGCCATCGCCACGGCTGTACTGCAGGCAGTCGCGGCTGCGCCAGCCTTCGATGGTCTCCCACCATTGGCCAAGGGCCGCTGCGTCGGGACGGGCACTTGCCTCGCGGATCATGGAGATCAGCTCGGTCAGCACCTCCTTGACGTCGCCCACGATGGGCACGTCCACCTTCACGCGCTTGGAGATGGAAGAGGGATCGATGTCGATGTGGATGATCTTGCGCTCCACCGACATGAAATGCTTGGGGTTGCCGATCACGCGGTCATCGAAGCGTGCACCCACCGCCAGCAGCACGTCGCAGTTCTGCATGGCATTGTTGGCTTCGATGGTGCCGTGCATGCCCAGCATGCCCAGGAACTTGCGGTCGCTGGCCGGATAGGCGCCCAGGCCCAGCAGCGTATGCGTGACCGGGTAGCCCAGCATGTCCACCAGGGTGCGCAGCTCGTTGCAGGCATTGCCCAGCAGCACGCCGCCACCCGTGTAGATATAGGGACGCTTGGCGGCCAGCAGCAACTGCAGCGCCTTGCGGATCTGGCCGGCATGGCCCTTGCGCACCGGGTTGTAGGAGCGCATCTCCACCTTCTCGGGGTAGCCTGCGTAGAGCGCCTTCTTGAAGGACACATCCTTGGGAATGTCCACCACCACGGGGCCGGGACGGCCGGTGCGCGCGATGTGGAAGGCCTTCTTCATCGTGTCCGCCAGCTCGCGCACATCCTTCACCAGGAAGTTGTGCTTGACGATGGGGCGGGTGATGCCGACGGTGTCGCATTCCTGGAACGCATCGGTGCCGATGTAGGCCGTCGAGGTCTGGCCGCTGATCACGACCAGGGGAATGGAATCGGTGTAGGCGGTGGCAATGCCGGTGACGGCGTTGGTCAGGCCGGGACCCGAGGTCACCAGGGCCACGCCGACTTCACCCGTGGCACGGGCAAAACCGTCTGCCGCATGCACGGCCGCCTGTTCATGGCGCACCAGCACATGCTGAATGGAATCTTGTTTGTAGAGGGCGTCGTAGATGTACAGAACCGCGCCGCCCGGATAGCCCCAAAGCTGCTTGACACCTTCGGCCTGCAGGGACTTGACGAGGATCTCGGAGCCCATCAGCTCCTGGGATGCATGGGACTGCGACGCCGCTGCTGCTGCCGCGCTGGAGTACTCGGCTTTGGAAATTTCCATGATCAACCTTTGTGAATTTCTCTAACGAAAAACCTTGGGTGCCCCTTGCCTGAAGCCCTTGTGAGGCCGGTGCGGGACTTAGGACCAACAGACATGGGCGAGTGAGTAAACGCCGGACCGTGACCCGTTTGCCTTTTTGAATTGCAGCAGACATTATCGCACTGCAACAAGCCTTCGCGCCATCCTGCGAAAAAAATTGACAGTGCGGTGCGATAATCAGGCCCCGCACCCGTTCAGCCCCTCATCAACGAGCCCCTCATCCGGGCCTGCGTTCCTTTTGGCAACCGAGCAAGAACTATCCGACTTCCTCAAAAGCGTAGAAAAGCGAGCCTTCAAGCGCAGCTTTTTTCACGTCCGGGATGAGGAGGCGGCGCTGGACATCGTGCAGGACAGCATGCTCAAGCTGGCGCAGCACTATGGCGACAAGCCCATCAACGAGCTGCCCATGCTGTTCCAGCGCATCCTGTCCAACAGCACGCTGGACTGGTTTCGCAGGCAAAAAACGCAGAACGCCCTCTTCACCCGCATGAGCGATCTGGAGGCCTCGGCCGGCGACGATGCGGACTTCGACTGGCTCGAAACCTATGCCGACTCCGGCCAGAACGGCGAAACCGCCCGCAGCGCCGAAGATCTGACCGAGCGGGCCCAGATTTTGCAAAGCATTGAAAAAGAGATACAGGAGCTTCCAGCACGTCAACGCGAAGCTTTCCTGATGCGTTATTGGGAAGAGATGGACGTCGCGGAGACCGCTGCCGCGATGGGGTGTTCCGAAGGAAGTGTAAAAACACATTGTTTCCGCGCCATCCAGACATTGAGCAAGGCACTGAAGGCCAAAGGAATCGAGCTATGAAGACTGCGCCCACTCTCACTCTCCACAGCGAAATGGCGGCCGACCGCATCGCACGCCGGATCACCGCGCGCCTGGGTGACGGCGAGGCGTTGCTGCCATACGACATCACCGAGCGGCTGCGCGCTGGGCGCGAGCGCGCCCTGTCCGTTCGCCGGCGCGAGCTGCGCGCTGCACCGCTGCAGACCGCCAGCGCAACCCAGGCCCAGGTCGGCACGCTGACGCTGGGCTCGGGCGACGAGGGCGGCACCTGGTGGCGCGCGCTGATCTCGGCCGTGCCGGTGCTGGCGTTGATCGTTGGCCTGGTGGTCGTCAACGTGCAGACGGACCAGACAGGTCTGACCGAGGTTGCCGAGGTGGATACCGCCTTGCTGACCGATGATCTGCCGCCCGCCGCCTACGCCGACCCCGGCTTCATCCAGTACCTGAAGACTTCGGCCACCAACACGGAACGCTGATCCCCGCCTTGCCTGCCTGCATGCCCACTGATTCACGCGCCGCGTTCCACCGCTCAGCCGCCGCCATCCTGGCGGCGGTGCTGTTGATGGCGCTGGCCTGGACCGGCTGGCGCGTCGTGCAGCAGGTACGGCTGGCACCCAGCACCGTCTCGCCGGCCACGATCGCAGCCTCCAAGACCCTGCACGGTGATGCAGCCACACGCCAGCGCGCCACGGACCTGGCCTCCGGCCCGCGCTGGGCAGAGCTGACACCGGCGCAGAGCAGCGTGCTTGAACCCCTGTCCGAGCGCTGGTCCATGATGGACGCGCTGCAAAAGCGCCGCTGGATGGCGCTGGCCGAGGGCTGGGACAAGCTCAGCGAGAAAGAGCAGGAAAAGCTGCGCGATCGCATGCAGACCTGGTCCAGCCTCAGCGCCCAGCAGCGCAGCCAGGCCCGCCTGAATTTCGCCCTGACCAACCGCCTGGCCACGGACAAGCGCGCCCAGTGGGAGGCCTACCAGGCGCTCAGCGACGAGGAAAAACGCCTGCTGGCCGCGCGCGCCGCGCCCAAGGCCAAGGGCGCCGCCACCGCCATAGAGCCCGTGGCCCCCAAGCGGCTGGCGCGGATTCCGGCGGCCTC
This sequence comes from Delftia sp. ASV31, assembly GCF_016428765.1. NCBI lineage: Bacteria > Pseudomonadati > Pseudomonadota > Betaproteobacteria > Burkholderiales > Comamonadaceae > Delftia > Delftia sp. ASV31. Next base: position 91,899 of record NZ_JAELTK010000002.1, on the reverse strand, counting down.
GGTGGCTCCGGCCACCATTCCGAATCCGCCGAAGATTCCGCCCGCCACCATCTACAACCCGCCGCCTCCGGTACCCCCGGCCTCATCCCCTGCGGCCGTGGAAACCCATCCCGTGCGCCCGCCGGCGCTGGTGGAGACGGCGCCGGTGGAAGTGCCCTCGGCCACGCCCATGCCTTTGCCGCCCATGGAACTGCATGACAGCCCCGATGCTGCATCCCAGCCATCGCACGGCGAGGCGCCCCTCTCGCATTGACGCATTGACGCACTGACGCACCGATCTCCCCGTCCGCATGACGAACGCCTCATCCCCCACCTCCACCACGGCAGCCGCAATCGCAGCCTCCCCACAGATGGCCCCGCGACTGGCGCGGCGCATGGCCTGCTGGCTCTACGAGGGCATGCTGCTGTTCGGCGTGGTCTTCATTGCAGGCTATCTGTTCGGCACCCTGTCGCAGACACGCAATGCCATGGACAACCGCCATGCGCTGCAGGCCTTCATGTTCGTGGTGCTGGGCATCTATTTCGTCTGGTTCTGGTCCAAGGGCCAGACGCTGGCCATGAAGACCTGGCACATCCGCCTGGTGGATGCGGCAGGCCAGCCCGTCAGCCAGCTGCGCGCGCTGCGGCGCTATGTGTTCAGCTGGATCTGGCTGCTGCCGCCGCTGGCGGCTTACTCGACCGGCGTGCCTGCACTGACCACGCTGATGCTGCTGGTGCTGTGGGTGGCGCTGTGGGCACTTCTGAGCCGCTTTCATCCGCGCCGCCAGTTCTGGCATGACGCATGGGCCGGCACCCAGTTGATCCACCAGGCCCCGGCACCCAGGAAAAAGCGCTGACAGGCCCAGAGGCAGCGTCGCATCTCCTACACTCGCAAGCATGCCCGCCGCATCTCCCGACCCGACCGACAGTGCACCTGTCAACCCCCAGAAAAGCCGCACAGGCCTGACGCGTGTCTGGCACGCAGCAGGCTATTCGCTGTCAGGCCTTCGCGCCGGATGGAATGAAAAAGCCTTCCGCCAGGAAGCGCTGGCCGCCATCGTGCTGATCCCTGCCGCCTTCTGGCTGGGAAGCAGCTGGATCGAGGTCGCACTGCTGGCGGGCACCGTCTTGCTGGTGCTGATCGTGGAGCTGCTCAACAGCGGCATCGAGGCCGTGGTCGATCGCATAGGCCCCGAATGGCACGTTCTGTCCAAGCAGGCCAAGGACATGGGCAGCGCGGCCGTGATGCTGGCGCTGCTGCTGTGCGCCGGCGTCTGGCTGGCCGCCCTCTATCAACGGTTCATTGCATGACAAATCCCACGTTTTCCATTTGTGTGTATTGCGGCTCGCGCCCCGGCGACCAGCCCGGATTCATCGAGGCGGCCCGCGCCACCGGCCGCTGGATCGGCGAGCACGGCGGCCAGCTGGTCTATGGAGGCGGCCGCAGCGGCCTGATGGGCGAGGTGGCCGAGGCCACGCGGCAGGCCGGCGGCCGCGTCGTGGGCGTGATCCCGCAGGCGCTGGTGGACAAGGAACTGGCCAACCATGCCTGTGACGAGCTGCACATCGTCCAGACCATGCACGAGCGCAAGGCCATGATGGCCGAGCGCAGCGATGCCTTCGTCGCCCTGCCCGGCGGCATAGGCACATTCGAGGAATTGTTCGAGGTCTGGACCTGGCGCCAGCTGCGCTACCACGACAAGCCCATCGGCCTGCTCAATGTGGATGGCTACTACGACAGCATGCTGCAGTTCCTGCAGACCTGCGTGGGCCATGGCTTCATGGGTGAGTGGCAGATGGGACTGATCGAAAGCGGCAGCGACATCCCCACGCTGCTGCAATCCCTGGTGCAGAACGCCGGCACGGGCCTGGAGACTGCGCCCTTGCGCGCCGTGATCTGAACACAAGCGGAAACGGAAACGGCCACCCTTGAGAGGATGGCCGCCAGCGTCGAGATATCAGGAATGCAGGGCGCCGAATGCGCCCTGCCCTGCTCTCGGACTCAAATGGCTCCGTCGTCGAGCTCGCCGGTACGGATGCGCACCACGCGCTCCACGGCCGTGACGAAGATCTTGCCGTCACCGATCTTGCCCGTGCGCGCCACGTTGACGATGGCATCCACGCAGCGGTCCACGTCCTCGGTGCGGACCACGACCTCGATCTTCACCTTGGGCAGGAAGTCCACCACGTACTCAGCACCGCGGTAAAGCTCGGTATGGCCCTTCTGGCGGCCAAAGCCCTTGACCTCGGTGACGGTCAGGCCGTTGACGCCGCAGTCGGCCAGTGCCTCGCGGACCTCTTCCAGCTTGAACGGCTTGATGATGGCGGTGATCATTTTCATGGGGTGAACTCCTCAGTGCATGCAATACGGGGCAAGACGGCTGGCCGGGAAACCCCGCCGCCTCAGGTGCTTCAAGCGCGAAAGCGGTTGGTGATGGGGTAGCGCCAATCCTTGCCGAAGCTGCGGCGCGTCAGTCGCGGCCCCACGGGCGCCTGGCGGCGTTTGTACTCGTTGATCTGGATCAGGCGCGTCACTCGCTCCACATCGGCGCTGGCGTATCCGTCGGCCACGATGGAGGCGATGCTTTCGTTATTTTCCATGTAACGGCGCACGATGGCATCGAGCACCTCATAAGCGGGCAGGCTGTCCTGGTCTTTCTGGTCAGGGCGCAGTTCGGCGCTGGGCGGGCGCGTGATGATGCGATCCGGAATGGGGTCCAGCCCCGTGCCGAACGGATCGTTGGCATTGCGCCAGCGCGCCAGCGCAAAGACTTCGGTCTTGAGCACGTCCTTGATCACCGCAAAGCCGCCCGCCATGTCGCCATAGAGCGTGCAGTAGCCGGTGGACATCTCGCTCTTGTTGCCGGTGGTCAGCACCACGGAGCCGAACTTGTTGGACAGGCCCATCAGCAGGGTGCCACGGATGCGGGCCTGCAGGTTTTCTTCGGTCGTGTCCTCGGCGCGGCCCGCGAAGGCCGGGGCCAGGGCGGCCTTGAAGGCCTCGAACTGCGGTGCGATGGAGATTTCGTCATAGCGCACGCCCACGCGCTCGGCCATGTCACGCGCGTCGATCCAGCTGATGTCGGCCGTATAGGGCGAAGGCATCATCACCGTATGCACCTTGTCCGCTCCCAGGGCATCGACTGCAATCGCCAGCACCAGGGCCGAGTCGATACCGCCCGACAGGCCCAGCAGTGCGCCGGGGAAACGGTTCTTGCCCACGTAGTCGCGCACGGCCAGCACCAGGGCGGACCACAGCGCCGGCAGGTGCCCTGGCTGCGCAATCACCTCGCCTGACAGCACCAGCGCATGCCCGCCCGTGCGGACCTCCACCTGCGGCAAGGCCTCGGCAAAGGCCGGCGCGCGCGCGGCAATGGAGCCGTCCGCCTGCACGGCAAAGGAGCAGCCATCAAAGACGATTTCATCCTGGCCGCCAACCAGATGTGCGTAGGCCAGGGGCAGGCCGGTCTCGCGCGCACGCGCGGCCAGCGTGGCTTCGCGTTCGGCCTGCTTGCCCTCATGGAAGGGCGAGGCATTGATCACGGCCAGCAATTGCGCACCGGCCTGGGCGGCGGCGCGTGCGGGTTCGGGATGCCAGGCGTCCTCGCAGATCAGCAGGCCCACGCGCACGCCCTGCACTTCGATCACGCAGGGCGATTGGCCGGCCACAAAGTAGCGCTGCTCGTCGAACACGCCGTAGTTGGGCAGGCATTGCTTGGCATGGCTGCATTCCACGCGCCCGTCGCGCAGCACGCTGGCCGCATTGCGCAACGCGCCACCGGCGCCCGGGTCGCGCCAGGGATGACCCATCACCAGCGCCAGGCCCGGCCATTGCGCGGTCTCCAGCGCAAGCTGCTGCACGGCCTGGTCGCAGGCATCCAGAAAGGCGGGGCGCAGATACAGGTCTTCGGCCGCATAGCCGCACAGGGCAAGCTCGGGCGTCAGCAGCAAGCGTGCTCCCGTGGCATAAGCTTCACGGGCTGCGGCAATGATTTTCTGGACATTGCCGGGCAGGTCGCCCACGACAAAGTTGAGCTGGGCAGTGCAGATGGAGAGCGTCATGGAATGCAATGGAGCCAACAGGGCCGACAAGGCCACCCCACAGCGAAAGGCGGCAGCGCGCGTCACACCGGCCTGCAAGGAATGGCATGGCTGAAACCGCAATTATCACCCGCGTGCTGGACAGCGTGCAGCAGCTCGATGCCCAGGCCTGGAATGCGCTGCTGGCATCGCAGGCCGCGCCCACTCCCTTCATGCGCCACGAGTACCTGAGCGCGCTGGAATCCAGCGGCAGCGCCGTGCCGCAAACCGGCTGGGCCGGCCGCGTGGTCACGCTCTGGCAGGGCGGCGAGCTGGTCGCCGCCTGCCCGGTCTACGCCAAGGCGCACTCCTATGGCGAGTACGTGTTCGACTTTGCCTGGGCACGTGCCTACGCCCAGCATGGGCTGGACTACTACCCCAAGGGCGTGCTGGCCGTGCCTTTCACGCCCGTGCCGGGTAGCCGCCTGCTGGCGCGCACGCCCTTGCTGCGTGCAGCCCTGGTGCGCGCGGTGCGCGAATGGGCCCAGGCGCAGCAGCTGTCTTCGCTGCACCTGCTGTTCAGCGATGCCGAGGATCTGGCCGCCTGCGATGCCGACGGCTGGATGCAGCGCAGCACCGTGCAGTTCCACTGGAGCAACCAGGGCGCCGATGGCGCCGGGCACGGCGATTTCGACCACTTTCTGGCGACGCTGAACCAGGAAAAGCGCAAGAAGATACGCCAGGAAAGGCGCAAGGTGCATGAGGCCGGCGTGCGCTTTCGCGCCCTGCACGGGCCGGACATGGGCGCACAGGACTGGGCCTTTTTCTACCGCTGCCACGAGCGAACCTACCTGGAGCATGGCAACGCCCCGTACCTCGAACCGGCCTTCTTCGAGGCCATGGCGCGCCAGATGCCCGAGGCCTGGCTGATGTTCATCGCCGAGCGCGACGGCCAGCCCATGGCCTGCAGCCTGATCGCGCTGGATGCTGCGGCCGCAAGGCTGTCAGCGGGCCATACGGGCGGGCGCGCCCATGCGCCGCAGGCCCCGCAGGGAACGGCCTACGGCCGCTACTGGGGCGCACTGGAGCGCGTGGATTGCCTGCATTTCGAGGCCTGCTACTACCAGCCCATCGCCTGGTGCATAGAGCGCGGCATTGCGCACTTCGAGGGAGGCGCCCAGGGCGAGCACAAGATGGCACGGGCACTGTTGCCCGTGGTTACTCCCAGCGCCCACTGGATTGCCCACCCGTCCTTTGCCGATGCCATCTCGCGCTTTCTGGACCGCGAGGGCGAGGGCATGGCCGGCTATCTGCAGGAGCTGCAGGCCCACAGCCCGCTGCGCCAGGGGTAAGGCTCAGAAGGTTTCCCAGTCGTCATCGCCCTGACCGGGCTGACCAGGCTGACCAGGCTGGCGTGGTGCCGGCTTGCTGGCCTGCGTGGGTCCGGCGCGGGGCCGGATGGGGGGTGTGGCATCGCGCTCAAGCCGGCGGGCCAGCGTCTCGCCGCCTGCAGGCGCACCGCCGCCGCCCAGGGCCGCAGGCCGCGCAGGGCTGGCGGGTGGGGCGGGCCGGACAGGCGGGGCTGCGGGGCGTGCTGCTGCGCTGGCCGGTGCCGCCACCCTGTGCGGCACATGCGCATGGCTGTCCGTGGCGCCACGGGGCAACTGGAAGACGGCCACGGCCTCGACCAGGTCCTGCGCCTGCTTGCGCAGCGAGGCAGCGGCGGCCGCGCTTTCCTCGACCAGGGCCGCGTTCTGCTGCGTGGTCTGGTCCATCTGCGTGACGGCTTCGCCAACCTGGGCCACGCCGGAGCTCTGCTCGGTGCTGGCCGAGCTGATCTCGCCCATGATGTCGGTGACCCGGCCGATGGCGGCCACCACTTCGGTCATGGTCGTGCCTGCGCGGTCCACCAGTTGCGAGCCCTGCTCCACACGCTCCACGCTGGCCGTGATCAGCGCCTTGATTTCCTTGGCCGCCTCGGCGCTGCGCTGGGCCAGCGAGCGCACCTCGCCCGCGACCACGGCAAAGCCCCGGCCCTGCTCACCTGCGCGGGCTGCCTCCACCGCGGCATTGAGCGCGAGGATGTTGGTCTGGAAAGCAATGGAGTCGATCACGCCGATGATGTCGCCGATGCGCCGGCTGCTGTCGTTGATGCCCTTCATGGTCTCCACGGCCTCGGCCACCACTTCGCCGCCACGGCGCGCAACGCTGGATGCATTGAGCGCCAGCTGATTGGCCTGGCGTGCGTTGTCGGCATTCTGGCGCACGGTGGAGCCCAGCTCCTCCATGGAGGCTGCCGTCTGCTCCAGGGCACTGGCCTGCTCTTCCGTGCGGCTGGACAGGTCGGCATTGCCGGAGGCAATCTGCGCGCTGGCCGAGGCCACGCCTTCGGCGTTCTGGCGCACGCTGCGCACGGTCTGCACCAGGCTGGACTGCATGCGCTGCAGCGCGCCCAGCAGCAGGCCGGTTTCGTCATTGCGGTCGATGCGGATGGTGCCGCCCAGGTCGCCGTTGGCCACGCGGTCTGCGGCATCGACCGCATGCGCCAGCGGCGCGCGGATGGAGCGCGTCAGCCACAGGCCGGCCAGCACGGCCAGCAGCACGGCAGCCAGCGCCGCCACGCTGAGGACGACGACCGAGCGCCCGTACACGGCCTCGGCATTGCGGCTTTCCTGCAAGGCGGCATCACTGTTGAGCTTGACCAGCAGATCCAGCGTGTTCGACGAATCGTTGTAGAGCTTCAGCGACTCGCCGCCCAGCACCGCCTGGGCCTTTTCCTTCTCGCCCTGGCGCGACAGCGCCAGCACCTGCTGGCTCAGTTGCTGGTAGCGCTCGCGTTCCTGGACCAGTTGCGCGTAGAGCCTGCGCTCTTCGTCCGATGACAGCAGCGGCTCATAGGCCTTCCTGCGCTCGGCCAGGCGGCGCTGCAGTTGTTCCAGCTGCTTTTCCGAATCGGTCTTGTAGGCGGCATCGTCATTGTTGACATGGCGCACTTCCAGAAGGCGCGTGCGCACGACATCGGTGCCGATCTGGTTGATCACTTCCACGCTGGGCATGGCGTTGCCCGTGATGACTTCCATGCTGGCGCGCATGGAACGCAGTTGCACCAGGGCTGCGGCCACCACGGCCAGCAGCAGCAGCACCAGCAGGCCGAAGGTGCCCAGCATGCGCGTTGAGATCTTGAGGTTTTTCACGTTCATCTTTCTTGTCGAAGTCCTGCCATCTTGTTGTGCCTAGCTTTGTGTTGCGCCATGGACAGGCGTCAGCCAGGCCCGGCGCGGACTTCGCAAAAACAGATCTGCCGCAACCGCGCAAGTCGGCTTGTTGGCAGGGATTGGAGGGGGAGAGCCACCGCGGTGGCGCGGTCTGCTGGAAGACTGATTGCCGCCAGGCGTGGCGGCCATGAGAACAAGGTGATCACGGGATACCCTTCGTTCCTAGGGAGCGGCGCCAGAAGCCGCCATTGTTCACACTGTAAGAATAGGACTACACCCACTTACATTCTGCCAGTATCCAGGCATTGTTCAGGACAAGTTCAGGTACTGGTAGTAGGCAGAAACCTTCACTGGCAGATTTGCGCCACAGCCTCTCGCTGCCGTCTTGCACCAGCTCAGCGCCAGACGCAAAAGGAAAGCGGCCCCATGCAAAGCATGGAGCCGCCAGAAAGGGAAGCTGAACTGCGCGTGAGGCCTCAGAACGCGGCCCACTCCTCATCGTCGGCGGTGGTCGTCTTGGTGGTCTTGGGGGCCTTGGCCGGGGTGGCCGCAGCGATCTGTTGCGCTGGCCTGGCGGCCATGGGAGCCAGGGCCGGACGCGATGCCAGGGAGGCAACAACCGTTGCGCGCGATGCTGCGGCAGTCGCCACAGAGACAACTGGCGCATCGGCAGCCGCCGTGCGGAATACCGAGACCGAGGCCACCATGGCCTGTGCCTGCTGCTGCAGCGACTGGGCGGCGGCGGCGCTTTGCTCCACCAGGGCCGCGTTCTGCTGCGTGGCCTGGTCCATCTGCGTGATGGCATCACCCACCTGTGCCACGCCCGCGCTCTGCTCGCTGCTGGCCGCGCTGATCTCGCCCATGATGTCCGTCACGCGCCGGATGGCGGTGACGATTTCCGACATCGTCTCGCCCGCCTTGTCCACCAGTTGCGTGCCCTGCTCCACGCGCTGCTCGCTGGCCTGGATCAGCGCCTTGATCTCCTTGGCCGCCTCGGCGCTGCGCTGGGCCAGCGAACGCACCTCGCCCGCCACCACGGCAAAGCCCCGGCCCTGCTCGCCTGCGCGGGCCGCCTCCACGGCCGCGTTCAGCGCCAGGATATTGGTCTGGAAGGCAATGCCGTCGATCACGCCGATGATGTCCGCGATCTGGCGGCTGCTGTCGTTGATGCCCTTCATGGTGTCCACCACCTGGGCCACGACTTCGCCGCCACGCGCGGCGATGCCCGATGCGGAGGCCGCCATCTGGTTGGCCTGGCGCGCGCTGTCGGCGTTCTGCCGCACAGTGGCGCCCAGTTCCTCCATGGAGGCTGCCGTTTCCTCCAGCGCGCTGGCCTGGCTTTCGGTGCGCGCCGACAGATCGGCGTTGCCCTGGGCGATCTCGCCAGCGGCCAGTGCCACGCCCTGCGCGTTGCCGCGCACCTCGCCCACCAGCTCGGCGAGCTTGCGGCGCATGTCTTCCTGCGCGTTGATGAGCTGGCCCATTTCGTCGCGGCGGCGGCTGGTGACCGGCGTCTCCAGATGGCCGGCCGCCACGTTGCGCGCCACATGGACGGCCTGGGCGACGGGGCCGGTCACGGCACGCGTGATGGCCCAGCCCACCAGGGCAGCAATGGCCACCACCACGGCCAGCGTGCCCAGCACCCAGATGCGGGCGAGGTCAAAGCCGGCCTGCGCCTGCTGGCGTGCCTGCTCGCCCGCCTCGCGCTGCAGGGTCAGCAGGCGGCCGGCGCTTTCGGCCAGCTTGCCGAACTGCGCCTCGGATTCGCCGGCGAACATCAGCCCCATCTCGTCGGCCATGAAGGCCTGCTCCTCGGTGGTCGAATAGTTGCCGGCACGCGCGCGCTCCAGCAGGCGCGCATGCATGGCCAGGAACTGCTGCTTGAAGCCGAGGTAGTCGTCAAAGGCCGCGCGCAGGGCCTGCTGGTCGATCAGCGCACGCAGCGCCGTCTCGTGCTCGCCGATGGTCTGCAGCCGGTCCTGCACCTGCTTGGCAAAGCCATCGACCTCGCCCAGGCTGCGGGCCGAGGCAATGCCGGCCTCGTGGCGGCGCAGGCGGTTGTACTCGGAGCGCATGGCGCCCGCATGGAACATGCTGGGCAGGGCCACATCCGACAAATGCAATGCGTTGCGGTGCATCTGCGCCAGTTGCAACCAGGCCACCGCCCCCAGGATGGCAGAGAACAGGACCATGACGAGGAATCCCATGCCCAGCTTCGTGCCCATGCGCCAATCTGCCAACTTCATTTGCTCGCTCCCGGGCTGATGGCTCGCACCAGCGCCTGATTGATCTGCCCAAACCCTGATCCACGACAAAACAAAAAACGCACCCGGCGCGTAGGCAACGGGTGCGTTTCAAATTGTATCAACTGCGAAGCGGGCATTTACCTCAGCGCAGTTGAGACTCCCTCAACGGGAGTGAAAGGGATCAGCCCTTGTAGTTGGCGATGCCGTCCACGACTTCCTTCTTGGCCTCGTCCACGCCCTTCCAGCCCAGCACCTTGACCCACTTGCCCTTTTCCAGGTCCTTGTAGTGCTCGAAGAAATGCTGGATCTGCTTGAGGGTGATCTCGTGGATGTCTTCCAGCGTGTTGATCTTGTCGTAGGCGGGCAGCAGCTTTTGCGTGGGCACGGCCAGGACCTTGCCGTCCACGCCGGACTCGTCTTCCATCAGCAGGATGCCGATGGGGCGGCAGGCCACGACCACGCCCGGGGGCAGCGGGAAGGGCGTCATCACCAGCACGTCCACCGGATCGCCGTCGCCGGACAGCGTCTGGGGCACATAGCCGTAGTTGGCCGGGTAGTGCATGGCCGTGCCCATGAAGCGGTCCACGAAGACGGCGCCGCTTTCCTTGTCCACTTCGTACTTGATGGGATCGGAGTTGGCCGAGATCTCGATGACCACGTTGAAGGTTTCAGGAGCGTTCTTGCCCGGTGTGACTTTGTCGAAAGACATGATGGATGAGGAGAGTTGAAACAAAAAAGCCCCCGCAGGGGGATAGCAGCGTGATTTTAGGCGCAGGCACACGCCCCCACGGATGGCTCCGCAGGAACGCCTGCCATGCTACGGCGGCAAGCCTGCGCCAAGCTTGCAGCGCCCGGGCCGTTTTCAGGCGTGTGCGCTGCCCGCGCGCCGTTGCACGGGACCGCTGCGCTGCTCCACCGCATGCTGCACTTCGCGGCGCAGGCCCAGGGCAAAGCCCAGCTCGGCCAGCACGAACAGCGGCCCGATGACCAGGCCCACGATGTCATCCAGGAAAGCCGGCTTGCGGCCCTCGTAGTAATGGCCCACGAACTGGATCACCCAGCCCACGGCGAAGATGCCCAGGCCCCAGCCCAGCCAAGCCCCCATCGGCAGCATGGCGATGGGCTGGGCCAGCGCCAGCATCAGGGCAAGCACCAGGGCCATGGCGATGCCGTAGCGCAGGTCAAGCAGACAGTAGTAGATGCCTGCCGCCAGTGCCGCCAGCAGGGCCAGGCTCAATGGCAGCTCGGGCAGGCCGTCGCCCAAGGGGGCAGCCCACTGCAGGCGGGCCAGCAAAATCACCACCGCCCACATGATCAGCGGCACGCCGACGAAGTGCGTGAGGATGTTGCGTGGATCACGGTGATAGTCCGCGTACTGGGACAGTTGGTCGATGAGGGTTTTCATAGGCTGCACCTGCGGTGGATGTTGCGCAACCATGGTGGTGTCATCAAGGATTGGCGTCTGTCATGGATCCGACACAAGCCTCATCGCGCACCTCGGGCTTACCCGCACCCGCTCCGGCAGCTCCGGCAGCCCACGCCACCCCGCGCGGCGTACGGCGCCGTGCTGCGGCCGGCCCGCCGGGCATGGCCGATCTCTGGGCCACCATCGAGGCGGGCCGCTGGTTCCACGCCCTGCCGCCGGAGCTGGGTGCACAGCTCAAGGCACTGGCCCAGCCCCGTACGCTGGCGGCAGGCGACTGGCTGTTCCGGCGCGGCGACCCGCCCTGCGGCCTGTATGCGGTAGCGCGTGGTGCGCTCAGCATCTCGGGAACGGCCGCCTGCGGCGAGCAGGCCCGCACGGCGCTGCTGACCCTGGTGGAGCCTCCCATGTGGCTGGGGGAAATCGCGCTGTTCGATGGAGCCGAGCGCACCCACGATGCCCAGGCAGCCACGGCCTGCACCGTGCTGCACGTGCCCCAGGCCCCACTGCAGGCATGGCTGGCGGCCCATCCCGAACACTGGCAGGTGCTGGCCTTGCTGCTGACCGACAAGCTGCGCGTGTGCCTGATGGCGCTGGAGGAGCACACGCTGCTGCCTGCGCCGCAGCGCCTGGCGCGGCGTCTGGTGCGCATGGCCGAAGGCTTTGACCAGTGGCAGCCGGACGGCCAGGGCCGCCAGCGCTGGCGCCGCGAGCTGGATGTTTCCCAGGAACAGCTGGCGCGCATGCTGGGCCTGTCGCGCCAGACGACCAACCAGATCCTGCAGGAGCTGCAGCAGGCCGGTTGCCTGCAACTGCGGCGCGGCAAGATGGAGGTGCTGGACCGGCAGGGCCTGCGCGACGCGGGCTGGCCCGAGGACTGAAGCCACTGAAGCCTCTGGACCCACCAGGGCGATCGAGGGGACGCAGCAACGCCCGGGACTGGACAAGCGGCGCGGGCACCCCACAATCGGGCTCCATGCAATACCACTACATCGGCAATGCGTCCGTGCCCACGGAGTCGGGACGCACGATCCCCGTGCTGGACCCGTCGGACGGGCAGGCTTTCGACGAGCTGCAGCGCGGCTCGCCCCAGGACATCGACCTGGCCGTGCGTTCGGCGCGCGAGTGCCAGGACAGCGTCTGGAGCAAGCTTTCTGCCGCAGAGCGCGGTCGCCTGCTGATGCGCCTGTCGGGCAGCGTGCTCCAGCATGCCGATGAGCTCACGGCCATTGAGCAGCGCGACTGCGGCAAGCCCACGCGCCAGGCCCGTGCCGATGTGCTGGCGCTGGCGCGCTACTTCGAGTTCTATGCCGGCGCCTGCGACAAGCTGCACGGTGAGACCCTGCCCTACCAGCAGGGCTACAGCGCCCTGACCTGGCGCGAGCCCCACGGCGTGACCGGCCACATCGTGCCCTGGAACTATCCCATGCAGATCCTGGGCCGCAGCGTGGGCGCGGCGCTGGCCGCGGGCAATACCTGTGTGGTCAAGCCCTCGGAAGACGCCTGCCTGTCCGTGCTGCGCGTGGCGCGGCTGGCCACCGAGGCAGGCTTTCCAGCCGGCGCCTTCAACGTGGTCACCGGCCTGGGTCACGAGGTGGGCGAGGCCCTGGCGCGCCATCCCGGCGTAGACCACCTGAGCTTCACGGGCAGCCCCGGCGTGGGCACGCTGATACAGCAGGCGGCTGCCGAGCGCCATTGCCCCGTCACGCTGGAGCTGGGCGGCAAGAGCCCGCAGATCGTGTTCGCGGATGCGGATCTGGACGCCGCCGTGCCCGCCATCGTCAACGCCATCGTGCAGAACGCGGGCCAGACCTGCTCGGCAGGTTCGCGCGTGCTGATCGACTCGCTGATCTACGAGCCGCTGCTCGAACGCCTGGGCCAGGCCTTCGAGGCGCTGCGCGTGGGCCCGGCCGCCATGGATCTGGACCTGGGGCCGCTGATCCGCGCCAGCCAGCAGCAGCGCGTCTGGGATTTCCTGTCCGACGCCCAGGTGGCCGGCATTGCCGTGGTGGCGCAGGGCCAGATCGTCGAGGATGCGCCCGACAGCGGCTTTTACCAGGCGCCCACCCTGCTGCGCGACGTGCCGCCCGAGCACCGGCTGGCGCAGGAAGAGATTTTCGGCCCCGTGCTCTGCGCCATGCCCTTCCATGACGAGGACCATGCCGTGCAACTGGCCAACGGCACGGCCTACGGCCTGGTGGCCGGCCTGTGGACGCGCGACGGCGCGCGCCAGCTGCGTCTGGCGCGGCGCCTGCGCTGCGGCCAGGTCTTCGTCAACAACTACGGCGCCGGTGGCGGCGTGGAGCTGCCCTTCGGCGGCGTCAAGTCCAGCGGCCATGGCCGCGAAAAGGGCTTTGAGGCGCTCTACGGCTTTACCACGCTGAAGACCGTCGCCATACGGCATGGCTGATCTTTGCGCATGACGGAAAATCGCGGGATGCCCAGCGCCAGCCGGCAGCCCGCGACAGAAAGAACAGCTTCCCCCATGCCCTTGTCCCCCATTCCCGACCGCACGCCCCAGCATGAACGCGACGTGCGCTACCGCAGCTACGCCCGCGCCGACGGCCTCTGGGATATCGAAGGCGAGCTGCGCGACAGCAAGACCCATGACATCGAACTGAGCGGCGGCCGCCACATGCCCGCCGGCACGGCCATACACCACATGTGGATACGCACCACGGTCGATGCGCGCCTGGTGGTGCAGGCCATCGAGGTCGTCATGGACTCCCATCCGCTGGGCCACTGCCCCGAAGCCACGCGGGCCCTGCAGAAAATGGTCGGCTGCAGCATGGCGCGCGGCTGGCGCAAGGCCATCAACGAGAACCTGGGCGGCGTGGCCAGCTGCACGCATCTGCGCGAGCTGCTGTTCAACATGGCCACGGCCGCCTTCCAGTCCGTGCCGGGCGTCTTTGGCGATGCCGACCCCAGCCAGCCGCCACGCCACCTGGGCCAGTGCCTGGGCTGGGACTTCAACGGCCCCGGCGTGGCCCGCTATTACCCGCAATTCGTGGGCTGGCAGCCCGGCACAGGCGGCGCGACCCCGATCCCGGCGTCCACAGCAACCACAGCAACCACCGAAACCCAAGGGGCCTGACCCCCGATCGAGGAGCAAAGCCCGATGCGTGTCCAGGACAAATCCATCATCGTCACAGGCGCCGGCAGCGGCATCGGGGCCGGCATCGCAAAGCGGCTGGCCGCCGAAGGTGCCCGGGTCATCGTCAACGACATCGACCGCGAGGCGGGCACGCGCGTGGCACAGGCCATCACCGCCGAAGGCGGCCGGGCACTTTTCGTGCAGGCGGACATGACAAGCAGCGAACAGGTCAAGGCCCTGGTGGAGGCCGCGCTGCAGGCGCATGGCCGGCTCGACGCCTTCGTCAACAACGCGGGCTGGACGCACCGCAACCGCCCCATGCTCGAAGTCAGCGAGGCCGAGTTCGACCGCGTCTACGCCATCAACGTCAAGAGCATCTACCTCTCTGCCGTGCACGGCGTGCCCGCCATGCGCGCCAACCCGGCGCTGGCCGATGGCCGCCCTGGCGGCGGCAGCTTCATCAACATCGCCTCCACGGCCGGCCTGCGCCCTCGGCCGGGGCTGACCTGGTACAACGGCTCCAAGGGTGCCGTCATCATCACCAGCAAGTCCATGGCGGCCGAGCTCGGGCCCGAGAACATCCGCGTCAACTGCATCAACCCCGTGTTCAACCCGGACACCGGCCTGGCCGCCGAGTTTGCCGGCGGCCCGGTGGACGAAGCACGCCGCGCACGCTTTTTGGCGACCATTCCGCTGGGCCGCTTCTCCACCGCAGGGGACGTGGCCAATGCCGCGCTGTATCTGGCCAGCGACGAGGCCGCCTTCATCAGCGGCACCTGCATCGAGGTGGACGGAGCGCGCTGCGTCTAGACACAGATCAAGAACTGCAGGCTTGCGCAGTGCCTGGACATAGGCATTCGGGCAAAATCGCGGGCATGGCAGAACGAGTGATCCCCCTGGTTGACGAGCGCGCCCCCACGCGCCCGGCCGCCGTGCCAAGTCTGCTGCAGACGCCCACCGGCGATCTGCAGGACAGGCTTGGCCGGTCGCTACGCGACCTGCGCATCAGCATCACCGACCGCTGCAACTTCCGCTGCAGCTACTGCATGCCCAAGGAAGTCTTCGACAAGAACTACAGCTACCTGCCGCACGGCTCGCTGCTGAGTTTCGAGGAAATCACGCGCACGGCGCGCCTGTTCGTGCAGCACGGCGTGCAGAAGATCCGGCTGACGGGCGGCGAGCCGCTGCTGCGCAAGAACGTGGAAACGCTGGTGGAGCAGCTCTCCGCCCTGCGCACGCCCGGCGGCCAGCCGCTGGACCTGACGCTGACCACCAACGGCTCCCTGCTGGCCCGCAAGGCCCGCGCGCTCAAGGACGCCGGCCTGAACCGCGTCACCGTGAGCCTGGACGGGCTGGACGACGCGGTGTTCCGCAGCATGAACGACGTGGACTTCCCGGTCTCCGACGTGCTGGCCGGCATCGAGGCGGCCCAGGCTGCAGGCCTGACCAACATCAAGGTCAACATGGTGGTCAAGCGCGGCACCAACGAAGACCAGATCCTGCCCATGGCGCGCCACTTCCAGGGCACGGGCGTGACCTTGCGCTTCATCGAATACATGGATGTGGGCGCGACCAACGGCTGGCGCATGGACGAGGTCCTGCCCTCCGACGAGGTCATCGCCCGGCTGCGCGCCGAACTGCCCCTGGTGCCGCTGCAGCCCAGCGCCACCGGCGAGACGGCCGTGCGCTGGGGCTATGCCGACGCGCGCGGCCTGCACGACCCGTCGCTGGGCGAGGTCGGCGTGATCAGCAGCGTCACCCATGCCTTTTGCGGCGACTGCAACCGCGCGCGCCTGTCCACCGAAGGCCGGCTATACCTGTGCCTGTTCGCCTCCGAAGGCTGGGACCTGCGCAGCCTGCTGCGCAGCGGCGCCAGCGATGCAGAGGTCGCCTCCGCGCTGGCCCCCATCTGGCAGCAGCGCAGCGACCGCTACTCCGAACTGCGCGCCAGCCTGCCGGCCAGCACGGGCACGCAGCGCAGGCGCATCGAGATGAGCTACATCGGCGGCTGATCCGTGCGGCGTGCGCGGGGCGTCGGCGCCCTGCCATCGCCGCCCCGCCCCTCTACTCCTTTTCCCGCTGCTCCCTCCCGCCCCACATGCCTCCTTCTTCCCAGCCCGCTGTTCAGCCCGCCCCCCTGCCCCTGAACGACATCACGGGCTGCGTGCTGGCAGGCGGGCGCGGCATGCGCATGGGCGGCATCGACAAGGGGCTGCAGCCCTTTCTGGGCCAGCCGCTGGCGGCCCATGCGCTGGACCGCCTGGCGCCCCAGGTCGGGCATCTGCTGATCAACGCCAATCGCCATGCCGAGGCCTATGCGCAATTGGGCGCGGCCCACGGTGCGCCGGTCTGGCCCGATGCCGAACCCGACTATCCCGGCCCGCTGGCCGGCTTCCTGAGCGGCCTGATGCACTGCCGGACGCCCTGGCTGGTCTGCGTGCCCTGCGATACGCCGCTGTTCCCGCTGGACCTTGTGGAGCGGCTTGTGCAGGCGGCGCTGTCGCAGCAGCCTGCGGCCGACATCGTCGTCGCCCATGGCTGGGAGCACTCGCTTGACGCAGATCAATCCCTGCTGCGGGCCCAGCCCGTGTTCTGCCTGATGCGGTCATCGCTGCGTGATAGTCTGCAATCGTTCATACGTTCGGGCGGCCGCAAGATCGATGCATGGACGGGCCAGCACCGCTGCGCCACGGCCCTCTTCAACCGCGCAGGCGACAGCCCGCTGGCCTTTGCCAACGCCAACACGCAGCAGGAGCTGCAGGCGCTGGCGCGCGCCGCAGCCACCCCGTCGTAGTGCCCCGCGCCGCCGGCCCGCACGCCGCCTTGCCCAACCGGATTCCGTTCTGATGACCGCATCCTTCCAGCCCGCATCCCCCACCACCGCATCCACCCAGGACCTGAGGGTCGATCAGGCCCTGACACAGCTGGCCAGCCTGCTGCAGCCCCTGGGCCCGGTGGCAGAGTTGGAGACGCTGGCGCTGGCCGATGCGCTGGACCGCGTGCTGGCCGAAGACATCGTCTCCCCCGTCGATGTGCCAGCGCATGACAACGCCGCCATGGATGGCTATGCCTTCGATGGCGGCCAGCTGCAGGCAGCTCACGCCGGTTCGCCCGCTGCACCGCTGGTGCTGCGCGTGGTCGGCCAGGCCTTGGCCGGCAAACCCTGGCATGGCACCGTGCAGGCCGGCGAGTGCATCAAGATCATGACCGGCGCCGTGTTGCCGAGCGGGCTGGACACGGTGATCGCGCATGAACGCACCGTGTCCGCAAGCGCTGACCACATCGGCATTCCGGCAGGCAGCGTGCGTGCCGGGGACAACCGGCGCCTGCGCGGCGAGGACCTGAGCCTGGGCCGCGTGGCCCTGGCGGCGGGTCAGCGCCTGCATCCCGCGGCCCTGGGCCTGATCGCCAGCCTGGGCCAGCCCCAGGTGCGTGTGCGCAGGCGGCTGCGCGTGGCCTATTTCTCCACGGGCGATGAAATCCTCCACCCCGGCACGGTGCCGCGCGAGGGTGCGGTCTACGACAGCAACCGCTTCAGCCTCATCGGCCTGCTGCAGCGCATGGGCGTGCAGGTGCTGGACCTGGGCGTGGTGGCCGACGAGCCCGAGGCTCTGCAGGAGCGCCTGCGCGAAGCCGCCTCCCTGGCCGACGTGGTGCTGACCAGCGGCGGCATCAGCGCAGGCGAGGCCGACCACACGCGCGCCATGCTGCAGCGCATGGGCTGCGTGCACTTCTGGCGACTGGCCATGCGGCCCGGCCGGCCGCTGGCCGTGGGCCTGCTGCAGCCCGATGCGGGCACGCCGTTTGCCGCAAGCCGCACGCCTGCACGCACCACGGTGCTGATCGGCCTTCCTGGCAATCCCGTGGCTGCCATGGTCAGCTTTCTGGTCTTTGTCCGTCCGGCGCTGCTGCAGCTCATGGGCGCTGCGCAGGCGGCTGCCGGGCCGGCTGCCCTGCCCCAGGCCGTGGCTGCCCATGCGCTGTCCAAGCGGCCGGGCCGCACCGAGTACCAGCGCGGCCTTCTGTCCACAGGCGCCGATGGCCGCTGCCTGGTCCGCACCACCGGGCCGCAGGGCTCGGGCGTGCTGCGCTCCATGGCCGAGGCGGACTGCCTCATCGTGCTCGAACATGAGCGCGGTGCCGTGCAAGCCGGCGAAGCCGTGTCCATCCTGCCGCTGCAGGCCTTTCCCTGACAGGAGATTCCCATGCCCTTCCAGTCCAAGCACCTGACCGACGCCCCCGATCGCAGCACCGTCGACACGCTGCCCGGCGCTACCTTGCTGGAGTTCGGCACCGCCTGGTGCGGCCACTGCCAGGGCGCGCAACCGCTGATTGCCCAGGCGCTGGAGGCCGCCCCGCAGGTGGCCCACATCAAGGTGGAAGACGGCCCCGGCCGGGCCCTGGGTCGCAGCTACCGCGTCAAGCTCTGGCCCACCCTGATCTTTCTGCGTGACGGGCAGGAGGTGCAAAGGCTGGTGCGGCCCCAGCAGGCCCGCGAGATCGCGGACGCGCTGGCCCGCATCACCGCCCAGCCCTGACACTTGCGGCGCGGCCGCTGCCTGTGTATCGCCGACAATGGCCCGCATGCCGCCTCAAAAGAAGCCAACCGAATCCGCGCCCAAGAAGCCCCGCCGCAACAGCGGCCGCCCGCTGGCCGACGATGCCGTGGGACGGGACATCATCCTGCAGACCACGGTCAACCTGCTCAAGACCCGCACGCCGGAGCAGCTGAGCATTCTGGAAATCGCGGCGGCAGCCGGTGTCACGCGTGCCCTGGTGCGCTACTACTTCAGCAGCCTCAAGGGCTTGCTGCAGGAGGTGACGGAGTCCCTGATGCGCGAGTTGCAAAACCGCATGGAAGTGGCGCTCAGGACGCAGGGCACGGTGGAAGAGCGCGTCTACCAGCGCCTGCTGCTGCGGCTGGATTTCATGCGCGAGCACCCGCAGTTCGAGCGGCTGGCGCTCTCCGAGATCTACCACTACGAAAGCGAAGAAGAGCCGCCGCCCTCGGGCACGCCGCTGCAGCGCATCACGCGGCGCGGGCTGGAGCTGACCTCGACCATGCTGATGGACGGAGCGCAGGCCAGCCACCCGGCACAGGTGGACCCGCGCTTCATCCACCTGGCCATTCTCAGCATTTCGGCCTTCCTGCCCACGGCACGGCCGCTGCTGGCCGAGCTGTTCGGTGAGGGACCCGAGGCAGACCAGCAGATCGAGCGCTACCTGCGCTTCATGTCCCATCTGCTGGCCGAGCGCATCAGGCAGGATGCGCCGGCGCAAGACCACCCTCCTTCCCCGGGCCACCACCCGGGATGACTTGCGCCGGCGCCCGCTGCTTCCTCCCTCCTTTCGTTCAGCGCCTGTTCAATCTAGTCCGGCTGTATGCCCAGTTCCTTGACCAGCCGCCCGAAGCGCTCGAAATCGCCGGCATTGGTCTTGCCCAGCCGCTGGGGCGGGCCGCCCACAGGGACGGTTCCCAGCGTGGCCATGCGCGCCACCACGTCGGGCATCCTGAGGATCTCGTTGAGCTGCGTGTTCAGCAGCTTGACCACCTCGGTGGGCATGTTCCTGGGGCCGAACAGGCCATACCAGGCGGTCAGCTCCACGTCCTTGTAGCCCAGCTCGGCCAGCGTGGGCACGTCGGGCGCCAGCGGTGAGCGCTGGGCATCGGCCACGGCCAGCGCCACCAGCTTGCCGCCGGGCAGGTAGGGAGCAATGGAGCCCAGCGTGCTGTAGGTGAAGGGCACATGGCCGCCCACCACATCGGTGACGGCCGGCGCCACGCCCTTGTAGGGAATGGCCTCGAAGCGGGCGCCCGTGGCGCGCCGGACCATCTCGCCGAGGAAGTGCATGGGCGATCCATTGCCCGGCGTGGCATAGCCCAGCGAGCGGCCTTGGCTGGAGGAGATGGCCTCCTTGAAGCTGCGCACGCCCGCACCAGGCCCGGCGACGAGGAACAGCGAAGTGGAGCCGACCTCGATCACGGGCGTGAAGCCATTGAGCACGTCGTAGCCGTGGCCCGTGCCCAGCTTGAGCACCAGTTGGGCCATGGCAAAGGTATTGGGCGCCAGCAGCAGCGTGTAGCCATCGGCCGGTGCCTTGGCGACGAAACTGCTGCCTATGGTGCCGCTGGCGCCCGCGCGGTTGTCCACGAGCACGGACTGGCCGATGCGGGCCGACAGCTTCTCGCCCAGCAGCCGCGCCAGCGCGTCGGTATCGCCGCCAGCGGGGTAGGCCACGACGATGGTGACCGGCTTGTGGGGGTAGGTCTGGGCCTGCGCCGGACCGGCGAGCAGCGCCAGGGCCATGGCCGCGCCCAGGGCGAGCGTTCTGCGTTTCGCTTTCATGGAGAGGGCTTTCATCGTGGTTTTTTCATTGTCAGCAAAGGTCGTTGCCGGGCTCAAGCCTGGCGTATCGCCACACGGTGCATCCGCCGCGCTGCGGGGTGGTAGTCATTGACCGCGTAGTGCTGCGTGGCCAGGTTGTCCCAGATGGCCACCGAGCCCTTGCGCCAGCGAAAGCGCACCTGCCATTCAGGCACCTTGGCCAGCCCGCTGAGCATGGCGATCAGGGCCGCGCTCTCGTCGCTGGTCACGCCTTCTATGTGCGTGGTGTAGAGCGAGTTCACAAAGGCCACGGGCAGCCCGGTGACCGGGTGCTCGAGGACCACGGGCTGCTCCAGCGGCGGATGCTTGAGGCGGGTGGCGCGATAGGCCTCGCCAGACGGATCTCGGCGCATCAGGCTTTGCCTGAGCGCTGGCGCCTCCCAGTTGTGGGTGGCGCGCAGCTCGCGCAGATAGGCCTGCAGCTCGGGCGCCAGCGAGGCGAAGGCCGTGGTCATGCTGGCCCACATGGTGTCGCCGCCCGTGGGCGGCACGTCCACGGCGTAGAGGCAGGCGCCGGCGGGCGGCTTGGTCTGCCAGGTCAGGTCGGCATGCCAGATGTCGGTGCCGGTGCGCGTGCCCTGGCTGATCAGCAGCTCGACATGGGGATCGTCCGGGTGCGAGGGAAAGGTGGAGGACACGGGCTCTACCTTGCCGAACACCTGGGCCACGCGCACCTGCTGCGCAGGGTCCAGCGTCTGGTCGCGGAAGAATATGACCTGGCGCTCGGCCAGCAGCCGGCGCAGCGCGTCCGCATGGTCATGCACCTGCGCCGGGTCCGAGAGATCGATGCCGTAGATCTCCGATCCTATGCACGGGGTGATGTGTTCGACTTGCATGAAATTCCTTTTCTCGAAAAAAGCGGGGTTGGGGTGGTGATCAGGTGGACGCGATGTCCTGCGGCAGCGGCATGGAGCGGAACCGGCGGCCGGTGGCATGGAACAGGGCCGTGGCGACGGCAGGCGCCGTGGGGCCCAGGGCCACTTCGCCGCAGCCCTGGGGCGGCCGGTCGCTTTCGACCAGGACCACCTCCACGCGGGGCATTTCGGCCAGTTGCAGCAGCGGGTAGTCGTGGAAATTGCTTTGCTGCACCACGCCCTTGTCAAAGCCCAGCCGGCTCTTGAAGGTGTTGGTCAGCGCAAAGCCGATGCCGCCTTCGACATTGGCCTGGACCAGTCCCGGGTTGACCACGCGGCCCGCGTCGATGGCGCAGATGGCGCGCTCCAGCCGCACGCGGCCTTCCACAACACGCAATTCCATGACCAGCGCGACGAAGGTCTGGAAGCTCTCGCCCCGCCCCGTGTAGACGTTGAAGGTCATGGCGCGGTGCAGGCCTGCCGGCGCGGGCTGCTCCCAGCGCGCGGCCTTCGCCGCCGCATCCAGCACGCCCAGTGCCAGCGGCTGGCCGGCCAGCAGACGGCGCCGGTACTGGTAGTCGTCCACGCCTGCGGTGTGGGCCAGCTCGCTGATGAAGCTTTCCAGGAAGAACACGCTGGACGTGGTGCCCACGCTGCGCAGATAGCTCAGCGGTATGGGCTGCTGCACGTCCACGGCATCCACCAGCAGATTGGGCACGCCGTAGATCAGGTCGTAGATGGACTCGACCATGGTCTCGTCCCAGCCGCCGGCATCGGCCATCTTCTTGGGGTTGATGGCGCCGTACAGCGATTGGCCCGAGATGCGCGCATGCAGCGCGGCAGGCAGGCCGTCGGCGCCCAGCACGGCACTCAGCCGCCCCGAGGCGCCGGGCCGGTAGTAGGAATGCCGTATGTCGTCCTCGCGCGAGCGGATGACCTTGACGGGCCGGCCCACGGCCTTGGATGCCGCTGCCGCATGCAAGGCGAAGTCGGGCATGTACTTGCGCCCGAAGCTGCCTCCGAGGAAGGTGGTGTGCACGATGACCTTGTCCGCAGGCACGCCGCAGGCCTTGCCGAGTTCGCCGCGCAGGAAGTCCTGGCCCTGGTAGGGCCCCCAGGTCTCGACCTCGCCGTCGCGCACATGGACAGTGGCGGCCAGTGGCTCCATGGTGGCGTGCGTGATGTAGGGCGAGTGGTAGTCGGCCGTGATCGGCTTGCCCGCCGCCAGCATTTCGCGCGGCTTGCCCAGGCTGCGGGCAACGACGGCCTTGTCGCTGGCCAGGCCTGCGACGAACTGCGCATGGATGCGCTCGCTGTCCACGCCGGCCGCCGCGCCGGCGTCGAATTCGATGTCCAGCGCGTCGGCGGCCTGCTTGGCGATCCAGTACGAATCGGCCACCACGACAACGGTGCTGGGCTCGGGGTCGGGCCACTGCGTGGTGCGCACGACGGCATGTACGCCGGGGCGCGCGCGCACCTCTGCCTCGTTGCGGATGCGCACGATGCGCCCGGTCACGCTGGGCGCCATGCGCACGGCGCCGATCAGCATGCCGGGCACCTCGACGTCGATGCCGAAGACCGCGCTGCCATCGACCTTGGCCGGGGTGTCCACCCGGCGCAGGTTGCGGCCGATCAGGCCCTGCTCGGAAGCCGACTTCATGCGCGGGCGCGCGGCGATGGACAGCCTGGAGGCATCGGCCACGATCTCGCCGTAGCCCACGCTGCGACCCGTCGCGGAGTGCAGCACGCGGCCGGCGCGCGTGCTGCACTGGGATGCCCGCACGCCCAGCCGGGCCGCGCCGGCACGCAGCAGCACATCACGGGCCTGGGCACCGGCCAGGCGCATGCGCTCGTAGAAATAGTTCATCGACATCGACGCGCCCACGAACTGCTGGAACGGCATCTCGCCCGCATCGTTGCGATAGGCGTCGCGCCCCGTGACGAAGCGCACGGTCACGCTGGCCCAGTCGGCATCGAGCTCGTCGGCCAGCACCTGGGGCAGGCCCGTGTAGATGCCCTGGCCCACCTCGCACTGCGACACGCCGATCACCACCTGCCCCGAAGGCTCGATCCAGACCCAATCGCCGATGGAGGAAGCCGTTGCTGCCGCTGCACCGGCCTCCGCTGGCGCGGCCTGCGCCAGCGGAATCAGCAGGCTGCCGGCAGCAGGCGCCACCAGCAGCGCGGCAGCGCTCTGGAGCAGATGCCTGCGCCGCAGCGAGATGGCAGAGCCGGCCGTGCGGCCCCGTTCATTGCTTGGACGCTGCGGCATGGATGGCCTCCCGGATGCGGTGGTAGGTGGCGCAGCGGCACAGATTGGTCATGGCCTCGTCGATCTGCGCATCGGTGGGCTGTGGATGGGTCTTGAGCAGCGCGGCAGCGGCCATGACCATGCCGGACTGGCAGTAGCCGCACTGCGGCACGTCCTTGTCCATCCAGGCCTTCTGGATGGGGTGGGAACGGTTGCTGGACAGCCCTTCGATGGTCGTGACCGCCTTGCCGCCCACCGTCGAGACGGGCAGCACGCAGGAGCGCACAGGCTCGCCATCGACATGGACCGTGCAGGCCCCGCACATGCTGATGCCGCAACCGAACTTGGTGCCGGGCAGCTTGAAGTGATCGCGCAGCACCCACAGCAACGGGGTCTGCCCGTCGCCATCAAAGGCCACGCTTCGGGAATTGAGGGTGAATTTCATCGTGGGGTCTCCAATGCGCCCGCATCAACCGGGCTGCATGTCTCATGCCTCTCAGAACGAGTGGTGTATGCCTGCCGCAATCACGGTCTGCGTGCGCCCGCTGGCAACGCCCACGGAATTCATCGCCGCCACGCCATCCGAGGCGCGCTGGTGCGTGACCGAGGCATGCAGCTGCGTGCGTTTGGACAAGGCATAGCGTGCGCCCAGGTGCAGCTGGTTCCACTTCGTCTGCTCGAAGCGGCTGAAGGAGTAGCCCGTGTTGATGGTCACGGACTGGCTGGTCTGCCAGGCCAGGCCCAGGTCAAGGGCACTCATGTTGCTGGAGGCCCCGCCGTACTTGAGCGTGGAGCGCGTCAGCAGCGCGTTGAGCCGGACCGGAAGCGCATCGAGCTGGTAACCGCCGCCGATGCCCAGCACCTGGAAGGTATCGAGCACCAGCGGCCGGCCGGCCACCAGGTCCTGGCCCAGCGCGTTCGCCAGGCCCGTGCGCCCGGCGATATCGAAGGCACGGCCACGCGCATCGGTGTAGGCCACGGCCAGATTGAGCTTGGCACTGGAATAGCTGCCCATGACGCTGTAGGTGCGGTTGGCCTGCGAGCGGCCCGGCACCTCGCCAAAGCCGTACTGCGCGCCGAACTGCATGCCCCCCATGCTGGGCGTCAGGTAGACCACGGAGTTGTCCACCGGAAACTGGCTGGACAGACCGTCCAGGTTGCCGGGGTGGTAGAGATAGAAGTTGTAGAGCTGGTAGCCGTTGCCCCACTGGCTCAGCGTGCCGGCCGTGAAATCGACCTGGCGACCCAGCCGCACCGAGCCCATCGACGCGCTGTCCAGACCCACCCAGGAAGCCCGGTTGAAGTAGCTGGTCGGCGAGATCGGCGAGCCGATGTCCGTGAGGAATCCGTTCTCCAGCTGGAACGAGGCCTTCAGGCCGCCGCCCAGGTCCTCCGACCCGCGCAGGCCCCAGAGGTCAGGCTGGGAAATGGCCGAATCCATGCGCGTCAGCCGGCTCCCGCGAACATCGCTGATCCAGGGCATGGTCAGGTCCATGCTGCCGTACAGCGTCACCGAACTCTGGGCCAGCGCCGCTCCCGCGCCGCCCAGCATCGCCAATGCGGCAATTGCTTTGTATTTCATCGCAAGGCTCTTTCATCGTGAGATGGGTAAAAAAATTCCACAAGTGGCAATTTTTAACACCACGCCACGGAAGATGCCTGGCAAGGCGCGAACTAATTTCCACTTATGGAAATATTAGCTGCGCGGGCCGAATTCTGGTTCTGGGGTTTTCATCTACCGCGTTGTAGGTAGGTCTCGGGAGATGGAAGCAAGGGACAGGCATTGCACCTGTCCCGCGCAAGGCGCTCAGCGTCCCAGCGCCTGATCCACGCCCATGTTGGCCAGCGCGTCGGCGCGCTCGTTGCCGGGATCGCCCGCATGGCCCTTGACCCAGCGCCAGTCGATGCGGTGCCCGCCCCCCTGCACCAGGGCGTCCAGCCGCTGCCACAGCTCCACGTTCTTGACGGGCTCCTTGGAGGCCGTCTTCCAGCCCTTGGCCTTCCAGCCATGGATCCATTCGGTGATGCCCTTGAGCACGTACTGGCTGTCGATGTAGAGCACCACATCGCAGGGCCGCCTGAGCGCGGACAGCGCCTCGATCACGGCCATCATCTCCATGCGGTTGTTGGTCGTGTTCAGCTCGCCGCCGAACAGCTCTTTCCTGGCGCTGCCGGCCTCCAGCACCACGCCCCAGCCACCGGGACCCGGATTGCCCTTGCAGGCGCCGTCCGTGTAGATAACAACTTGATTCAAAAAATTTCCTTGGGTTGAATGGCCCGGCCTTCAGGCCGGTTGGAATGCGGATCGCTGCCCTGCACCGCCTGCGCCGGCATGCGCCGGCATGCGGTGGGCCACAGGCACGGAGGCGCCCGACACGGCTGCGCGGCCACGCCAGGCAGGCTCCAGCATGCGCGCGCCCGGCACGCGCTTGACGGCCACCACGCAGTACACGCCGCCCAGCATGGGCCAGCCCAGCCGCCCCACGCGGTCCATGAACTGCCAGCGCCGCAGCCAGCGATCCGTCTGCACGGCAGGACGATAGCAGCCGAACTGCACGGCCTCGATCTCGAAGGCCAGCAATCGCAGCCAGTCGCGCAGCCGCCAGTAGCCCACGCCCCAGCCCACATCGGGCAGATACACGCCCCGCTCGGCGCGGCGCTGCACGCCCAGCAGACTGGCGGGGTTGAGCCCGCACACGACGATACGGCCCTCGGGCATCAGCACCCTGGCCGCCTCGCGCAGCACGGCATGCGGGTCCGGCGAGGTCTCCAGCGTGTGCGGCATGACGACGAGGTCGAGGCTGGCCTCGGGAAACGGCAGCGCTGCCGGATCGGCCAGCAGCGCCACGGGGACCTCCAGCGGCGGCACTGCCTCGGCTGGCGCCGCATCCTGCATGGAATCCAGGGCCAGCCAGCGGTGCGGCATGCGATTGGCGCGCAGGCCCTGGAGCATGGGCATGCCCAACTGCAGGCTGTGATAGCCGAAAATATCGGCCACCGCCTCGTCGCAGCGCTGCTGCTCCCATTCCAGCAGGTAGTGGCCGAGGGCAGATTGCGTCCAGTGATGCGTCCCTATAATTTTGCTGCTCATGAACCTGTTGCCCATCCCCGCTTTTTCCGACAACTACATCTGGCTGCTGTACGACGCAGGGCAGGCCCTGGTCGTCGATCCCGGCGATGCAGCGCCCGTGCTGGCCAGCCTGCGCCAGCTGGACTTGCAGTTGCAGGGCATTTTAGTCACCCACCACCATGCCGATCATGTCGGCGGCGTGGCGCAGCTGCGCCAGGCCACGGGCGCCCAGGTCTGGGGCCCCGCCTACGAGCAGTTGCCCGAACCCGTGCAGCGCGTGCACGGTGGCGATACCGTGCAGGCCCTGGGCGGCCCCTGGCAGGTCATTGACGTGCCCGGCCACACCAGCGGCCACATCGCCTTCTACAGCACGGCGGCGCAGGCGCAGCCCGTGCTGTTCTGCGGCGATACGCTGTTTTCAGGGGGGTGCGGGCGCCTGTTCGAAGGCACGCCGCAGCAGATGCAGCAATCGCTGGACGATCTGGCCGCGCTACCGGACAACACCCTGGTCTGCTGCGCACATGAGTACACAATGTCCAACCTGCGCTTTGCGCAGGCCGTGGAACCAAACAACCAGGCCCTGGCTCACTACCAGAGGCATTGTCAGGCGTTGCGCGAGGCCGGCCGGCCCACGCTGCCTTCCCTGATGGAGACCGAGCGCTCCATCAATCCCTTTCTTAGAACGCGCGAATCCGCAGTGGCCGCCGCCGCCGCAGGCTTCGACGCACAGGTGAGACAGCAGGACCCCGCCAGCGTGCTGGCCGGCCTGCGCCAATGGAAAAACGTCTTCTGATGAAACTGCTACACACCCTGCTGCTGGGCAGCCTGCTGGCTCTTGCGGGCTGCGCCACCACCAGCAGCCCGGACCTGGCCAGCACGGCCCCCGCCCCCAGCACCGCACCGCATTCCCCGATGTACCCCAACGGACCGCTGAGCCCGCTGGGCACAGGCAGCGCCGGCAACGGCGGCGTGGCCTCGCTGGAGACCACGGGCGATCTGTGGGTACGCATCCGCCAGGGCTTCGCCATGCCCGACCTGGACCAGGATCTGGTCAAGGACCGCGAGCAGTGGTATGCCAGCCGGCCCGACTACATACAGCGCATGACCGAGCGCTCCAGCAAGTACCTGTTCCACATCGTCGAGGAACTGGAGCGGCGCAACATGCCCACCGAGCTGGCGCTGCTGCCCTACATCGAGAGCGCCTTCAACCCGCAGGCCGTCTCCACCGCCAAGGCGGCCGGCATGTGGCAGTTCATGCCGGCCACCGGCACCTATTTCGACCTCAAGCAAAACGCCTTCCGCGACGACCGCCGAGACGTGCTGGCCTCCACGCGCGCCGCGCTGGACTACCTGCAAAAGCTCTACGACATGTTCGGCGACTGGCACCTGGCCCTGGCCGCCTACAACTGGGGCGAAGGCAGCGTGGGCCGCGCCATCAAGCGCAACGAGAAGCTGGGCCTGCCCACGGGCTACACCGACCTGCAGATGCCGGCCGAGACCCGCATGTACGTGCCCAAGCTGCAGGCCGTCAAGAACATCGTGGCCAACCCCGATGCGTTCAACACCGAGCTGCCGCTGATCGAGAACCACCCCTACTTCCAGACCGTCACCATCACCCGTGACATCGACGTGGAACTGGTGGCCAAGCTGGCCGACGTGTCGACCGATGACTTCAAGGCGCTCAATCCCAGCTTCCGCAAGCCGGTGATCTTTGCGGCCGGCACGCCGGAGATCCTGCTGCCCTGGGACAACGCCAAGGTGTTCCGCCGCAACATGCAGGCCTTCGACGAAGGCCAGTACGCGAGCTGGACCGTGTGGACCGTGCCTTCCACCATCAGCGTGGCCGAGGCGGCCCAGCGCGTGGGCCTGGGCGAGTCCGACCTGCGCGCCCTCAACAACATCCCGCCGCGCATGCTGATCAAGGCCGGCTCCGCGCTCATGGTGCCGCGCGGCGCCAACGTGCGTGCCGACGTGGCCGGCCACGTGGCCGACAACGGCCAGATCAGCTTTGCCCCCGAGATCGTCACGCGCCGCACCACCATCAAGGCCCGCAAGCGCGACACGCTGATCAGCGTGGCCAACCGCTACGGCGTCAGCGCATCCAACCTGGCGGACTGGAATGACCTGAAGTCCTCCGCCACCCTGCATGCCGGCCAATCGCTGGTGGCCTACCTGCCGGTGCGCGCCAGCAGCGGCGGCAATGCCCGGGCGGCCAAGTCCACCGGAACCGCGCGCAAGGTGGCCGTGCAGCCGCAAAACCGCAACGCCAAGGTGTCGGTCACCACGGCGCCGCGTGGGGGCAAGCCATCCAAGGTGAAAAAGCGCTGAAGGCGCTGAAGGCACCGCCACTGCCCCACTCCAAAGAGCCCGCTTTCGCGGGCTCTTTTGCGTGCGGCCCGGGGGCTCAGGTGTGGAAACGCTGGCGGGACTGCCGCACGAATTCGTTGGTGAACGAGCGCTCCAGGTCGATACCGCTGCGCGCCAGCGCAGGGTTGAGCCGGACCAGGGCGCGCAGGGCCGTGGCAGGCCCGTCATCGGGCATCAGGCCATCGGGCGAGATGGTAGTGCGCATGTGCTCGAAGGCCGACAGATAGGCGCGCCGCGAGCCCAGCAGATAGGGTGCAGGCACGGCCCTGAGCACATCCATGGGCGCGGCGGTCTGCAGCCACTTGAGCGATCGGACCATGGCATTGCTCAGCGCCTGGGCCTTGGCCGGGTTCTTGCGCAAAAAGGCCTGGGTCGCGTACAGCGTGCCCGAGGGCATGGAGCCGCCGTACAGCTGCGCGCTGCTGCGCAGATCACGCAGGTCTCTGACGATGCGCACGGCACCCTTGTCCTCCAGCACGCTCATCAGAGGGTCCGCATGGCACAGCGCATGCACGCGCCCGGTGCGCAGCGCCTCCATGGCGTCAGGCCCCGAGCCCACACCCACCAGTTGCACCAGATCGGCCTCCAGACCATCGCCCAGCAGCATCAGTTGCACGGCCCGGGCCGTGGATGCGCCCAGCGAGGACACGCCCACGCGCCGCCCGCGCAGGTCGGCCAGCGTCTGGTAGCGCGGCATCCAGCGCGAGGACACGCCCAGCGCAATCTGCGGCGCACGCCCCTGCACGACGAAGGCACGCAGCACACTGCCGCGCTGCTGCGCGACAAGCGTGTGTTCATAGGCACCCGCGCACACATCGGCGGCGCCCGATTCCAGCGCCTGCAGCGACTGCGACCCGCCCGGATAGTCATCGATGCGCACGGTCAGGCCCTCGGCCTCGAAGTACCCCAGTTGCTGGGCAATCACCAGCGGCAGGTAATACAGCAGGCCCTGACCGCCCACGGAAATCGTCACCAGCTCGGCCGAACCGAGGGAAGGAAACGACCAAAGGGAACCCAGCCCCATGAGGCTCAACAAGGTTCGGCGATCAAGCACGTGGGAAGACATGGTGGTTATTTTGCTGCAGTGCAGCACGATCATGCCCAGAGCCCGCATGCACAGCATCGGTGCTTGCCCGTATGTGAAACACCGTAGGCTTCAGGGCCAGCACGGTGCGCGGTGAACACGCGCCCGGCCCTCACCCAGGTCTCACCCAGGCCTCAGCGGTAGCCCGCGAAAAACAGCAGCAGATTCACCACCAGCGCCAGCGCCCAGGCCAGACTGCGCAGCGTGGCGCGGTCCGTCACATAGAAGGCGATGTAGGCAATGCGCAACACAACAAAGGCCACGGCCAGGCCATCGACACGCGCGGACGGTGCACCCAATTGCCAGGCAACCAGCAAGGCGCCAATGAAGAACGGCAGGCACTCGAAGCTATTGGCCTGCGCCGCGTTGGCCCGTGCCTGGTAGCCCGTCTGCTGCGCCAGCCAGGCCCGGGGTTCGTGGTTGTCGAAACCGCGCTGCCCCGGCCGGTGCTTCATGCCGGGCGCCTTGGCGATGTAGGCGCAGGCCAGCGGCAGCAGGGCCGCCACCAGCAGGCACCAATGCGCTATGGAGAAGCCGCCGGGCGGCAGGATGACAGAGGTCGGCATACAGGCTCCTGATGAATAGACAAGAAACGCCAGCCGCCTCGGCCACTACCGGCGGTCCACCAGCGCATGGGCGATCGTACCCAGGTCCACGTATTCGAGTTCGCTGCCTATGGGCACGCCGCGCGCCAGCCGCGTCACATGGATGCCGCGCGCCTTCAGGGCCTCGCTGATCGCATGGGCCGTGGCCTCGCCTTCGGCCGTGAAGCTGGTGGCCAGGATCACCTCCTGCACCTTGCCGTCGCCGGCACGCTCCAGCAGGGATGACAGGTTCAGATCGCGCGGACCTATGCCGTCGAGTGGCGACAGCCGCCCCATCAGCACGTAGTAATAGCCCTGGTAGGCACCCGTGCGCTCCATGGCCGCCATATCGGCGGGCGCCTCCACCACGCACAGCCGGGCCGCGTCACGCCCTTCGTCCTGGCAGATGGAGCAGATGCGGCCTTCGGTGAAGGTATGGCAGCGCTCGCAGTGGGTGACCGACTCCACGGCCGTGGTCAGGGCACGGGCCAGTTGCCGCGCGCCGTCCTGGTCGCGCTGCAGCAGATGGAAGGCCATGCGCTGCGCCGACTTGATGCCCACACCCGGGAGCCTGCGCAAGGCCTCGATCAGGCCATCGAGCGATTGCACGTCCGACATGGCAGCTTCCTTTCAATGGAGAAGGGTCTCAGAAAAAAAGCGATCTGCAGGGGCAGATCGCTCGATGGCCACTCCACACGAGTGGGCAGCTGGAGAAGCCGGCATGGCCTCTCCAGGCTGTTCGGCACAACCGCTGGGGCCTGCCTCAGAACGGGAACTTCATGCCGCCCGGCAGGCCGGGCATGCCGGCCGTGAGCTTGCCCATCTTCTCGTTGGAAGTCTCTTCGGCCTTGCGCACGGCGGCGTTGAAGGCGGCAGCCACCAGGTCTTCCAGCATGTCCTTGTCTTCGGCCAGCAGGCTGGGGTCGATGGTGATGCGCTTGACGTCGTGCTTGCAGGTCATGACCACCTTCACGAGGCCCGCGCCCGATTCACCTTCCACCTCGATGTTGCCCAGTTCATCCTGAGCCTTCTTGAGGTTGTCCTGCATGGCCTGGGCTTGCTTCATCAGGCCGGCCAGTTGTCCTTTGTTGAACATGTGAGTTCCTTCTTCTGTAGGGTAAAAACGAAACGCTCTGGAGCGTGTCAGGGCTGAATGGATACGGGCTTGATACTGCCGGGCACGATTTTCGCGCCATGGCTGCGGATCAGGGTCTGCACCAGAGAATGATTCATCACGATGTCTTCTGCAATGCGCTGGCGCTCATGGCTGGCCACCGCATTGCGCCGCGCGGGGCTGTCCACCACGGCGCCTTGCTCCACATGCAGTTGCCGGGCCAGGCCGGCAGCCTCCAGCGCTGCACGCAGGCGCTCACGCGTGGCGGGCTGGGCCAGCGAGCTGCTTTCCACGCGCAGCGTCCATGCATCGCCATCGCGCGCCACCAGTTGCGACTGCAGCGCCAGCTGCCGCGCCAGCGCCGTGACGGCCTCGGCCTGCA
This sequence comes from Delftia sp. ASV31, assembly GCF_016428765.1. Lineage (NCBI taxonomy): Bacteria > Pseudomonadati > Pseudomonadota > Betaproteobacteria > Burkholderiales > Comamonadaceae > Delftia > Delftia sp. ASV31. The sequence goes on along the minus strand of NZ_JAELTK010000002.1, from coordinate 59,830 downwards.
CCAGTTGCTGGACGGCAGCGTGCCAGACATCGCCCTCGGGCGTGCGCTCCACGGTCGGCGCGGGTGGCGCACCGGGGGACTGGCGGCCACGTTCGGGAGCGAAGTCCTGCACATCGATCTGAGTGTCGATCTGCGGTTCGGACTGCCGTGCCACGGCAGCGGCAGGCGGCTCAAGGGCCAGATCTCCGTCATCGCTCCAGCGGCCTTCGTCGGCCCAGCCTTCATCGGGCATCCCGGCCCAGGCACCCTCGTCCGGTGCATCGGCATCCTGCGCCTGCGGCGCCTCATCGGCAGAAGAGTCTTCGTCTTCCTGCACATCGTCCACGGGCTCATCCACAGGCTCGTCCAGGGGCCCTTGGGCGACACGGGCGGCCGGCTGCACCTCTGGAGCAGCGGAAGGCCTGGCCTCCTGGACAGGCGCAAGCACGGGTTCCGGCCTGGCAACCGCGGCCACGGCCACGGGCGCCTGAACAGGCGCTGCAGCCGCAACGGCTTGCACCACGGGAGCGACCACGGCGGGCGCAGCGGTCACGGGAGATGCGACAGGCGCGACAGGAGCAGGAGGCGCGACCGGGACGGGCATGGCCGCCTTGGCTGGGGCAGCGGGAGCCTCGGGCACAGCGGGAGCCTCAGGCACAGCGGGCTGTGCGGGCCGCGCCTGCGCAACGGGCGCGGGAGATTCAGGCTTCGCCGTGGAGGGGGTCAGCGCTGGAGTTTTTTTTTCAGCCGCGCCCGGGGCGGGCTCTGCAGATTGCGGCTTGAACGCCAGCAGCCGCAGCAGCGCCATGGTCAGCGCCGCGTACTCGTCGGGTGCCAGGCCCAGTTCGGCCAGGCCATGCAGGCAGATGCTGTAGAGCAGCTGGGTTTCGTCGCGCGGCATCAGCACCGCAAGGCGGGCGATCTCTGCGGCTTCTGGATCGCTGGCGTCGGCGGCCATCTGCTGCGGCACGGCCTGTGCCACAGCCATGCGCTGCAGCACGGCGCACATTTCCTCCAGCGTGGAGGCAGCGGACAGGCCATTGCGGCGCAGCGCCTCGGAGGTTTCCACCACCACCTGGCCATCGGCCTGGGCGAGTGCCTCGATCAGGCGGAACACATGGCTGCGGTCCACGCTGCCCAGCATCTGGCGCACCGTGGCCTCCTGCAGCTGTCCGCTGCCAAAGGCAATGGCCTGGTCGGTCAGCGACAGCGCATCGCGCATGGAGCCACGCGCGGCGCGCGACAGCAGGCGCAGGGCCTGGGGCTCGGAGGCCACGCCTTCCTGCCCCAGCACCTGGCCCAGATGCTCCAGTACGGTCTCGGGCGCCATGGGCCGCAGGTTGAACTGCAGGCAGCGGCTGAGCACGGTCACGGGCACCTTCTGCGGATCGGTGGTGGCCAGCACGAACTTCAGGTATTCGGGGGGCTCCTCCAGCGTCTTGAGCATGGCGTTGAAGGCCGTGTTCGTGAGCATGTGCACTTCGTCGATCATGAAGACCTTGAAGCGTCCCTGCACCGGCTTGTAGACAGCCTGCTCCAGCAGGCTCTGCACCTCGTCCACGCCACGGTTGGAGGCAGCGTCCAGCTCCGTGTAGTCGGGAAAGCGCCCGCTGTCGATTTCGGTACAGGCCGCACAGACGCCGCAGGGCGTTGCCGTGATGCCGCCCTGGCCATCGGCGCCCTGGCAGTTGAGCGACTTGGCCAGAATGCGCGAGACCGTGGTCTTGCCCACGCCGCGCGTGCCGGTGAACAGATAGGCATGGTGCAGGCGCTGCTGCGTCAGGGCATTGGTGAGCGCCTGAACGACATGCTCCTGCCCCACCATTTCAGAGAAATTGCGGGGGCGGTATTTGCGGGCCAGCACAAGATAAGACATCCCGCGATTCTACGGGGCTGGGCGCCCTTGCCCGAGGCGACCCGGGTTTGGCCGGCCATGTCGTCCGGGCGGCCCGGTGTTTGCCCCTATAATCGAGAGTGACGGGCCTCCTCGCATGGGGAAGCGGCCAACCGGGTCAGGTGGGGAACCAAGCAGCCCTAACCGTGAAACCAGTGCCGAGGGCAAGGCTCGTCACCTTCATTGAACAGCAGGCCCTGCGGGCGCCTGCCCCGTCCAGGCCCGCTGCGGCACCCTCTCCTCCTTAACGCTCTGCGCCATCCACCTTGAGATAGCGCGCAACGCCTTGCGCCGCCTGCAGGCCGCTGGCCATGCACGCCGTCAGCAGGTAGCCGCCCGTGGGAGCCTCCCAGTCCAGCATCTCGCCGGCGCAGAAAACGCCAGGAGCGGCTGCGCACATGCCGTTGGCGTCCAGAGCTTCCAGCCGCACGCCGCCTGCGGTGCTGATGGCCTCGTCAATGGGTCGGGCCGCCACCACGGTGATGGGCAGGGCCTTGATGGCATGGGCCAGCCGCACAGGGTCGGCCACACCTTCCTTGCCCAGCACCTCATGCAGCACGGCGGCCTTGATGCCGTCCAGGCCCAGGCGCCCCTTCAGATGGCTGGCCAGGCTGCGCGAGCCGCGTGGATGGCGCACTTCCACCAGCACGCGCTCGGGCGTCAACTGGGGCAGCAGGTCGAGATGGACGGTGGCCTGCCCGTCCCGCGCAATCGCTTCGCGCAGCGCCGCAGAGACGGCATAGATCAGGCTGCCTTCCACGCCCGTGGTCGTGGCAATGAATTCGCCCTTGCGCGAGAAAACATGGCCCTTGCCATCATCAAAGGACAGCGCCACCGACTTGAACGGCTGGCCCGCAAAGCGCTCGGTGAAATAAGGACTCCAGCCGCGCGCAGGCTGGGGGCTGGCGCCCAGCAGCTCGGCCATGAACTCCCGGCGATCGATCTGTCCGCCCGAAGCCGCGCCATCCAGGCCCACATCGAACCCGCAGTTGGAAGGCTTCAACGCAGCGACTTCAACACCGCGCTGCTCCAGCAAGGGCAGCCAGGCGCCATCCGAGCCCAGGCGCGCCCAGCTGCCACCGCCCAATGCCAGCACCACGGCCCTTGCACGCACCTGCAGCCGCCCTTCGGGTGTATCAAAGCCCAGCGCATCGCCGTCCTGCCAGCCCACCCAGCGGTGGCGCGTGTGCAGCACCACGCCCTGGGTCTGCAGACGCACCAGCCAGGCACGCAGCAAGGGCGCAGCCTTCATGTCCTTGGGGAATACGCGGCCCGAGCTGCCCACAAAGGTTTCCACGCCCAGTTCACCGGTCCAGGCACGCAGTTGATCCGGGGACAGCAGCTCCAGCCAGCGCGACACCTCGGCACTGCGCTCGCCGTAGCGGGAGACAAAGGCGGGCAGGTTTTCGGAATGGGTCAGGTTGAGCCCGCCCTTGCCTGCCATGAGGAACTTGCGCCCAGCGGAGGACTTGGCCTCGAACACATGGACATCCAGCCCCTTGCCGGCCAGCCCTTCGGCCGCCATCAGGCCCGCAGGCCCCGCACCGATCACCGCCACATCGCAGTCCATCGTGCGCGCTGCCGCACCGGGTTCAAAAGCATCCATCACATCAGTTTCCATTCCATGCTCGCATTCAACTTGGCGCTGCCGGCCGGCACATATGCCTGCAGCGCGGGCGCGCAGAATACCCTGCCGCAGGCCGGTCTGCGCGCAGGCGCCACTAATTCCCGGAGTCCCGGCAACCCTGTCGCCACCCCATAAACAGCTATGACAGTCATAGCATTGAGCTACCGCCCATACGGTGCAGCAGGTGATAGGTTTCTGTCACAATCTTTTTGCGGTGCGGATTTTCCTGCGCCTTCCTCATTGCGAAAAATCAAGGACTCCACCCATGGCCAGCGAACTGATCAAACACATCTCCGACGCAAGCTTTGAAGCCGACGTCTTGCAGCCTGGCACCACGGTGCTGGTCGATTACTGGGCCGAATGGTGCGGCCCCTGCAAGATGATCGCCCCCATCCTCGACGAAGCAGCGCAGACCTACAAGGAAAAGCTGTCCATCGCCAAGATGAATGTGGACGAGAACCGCGAGATCCCCGCCAAGTTCGGCATCCGCGGCATTCCCACGCTGATGCTGTTCAAGGATGGCCAGCTGGCCGCCACCAAGGTGGGCGCCCTCAACAAGGCACAGCTGTCCGCTTTCCTGGAACAGCACCTGGCCTGATTCCCCCGACGGCCCCGCACACGGGGCCGTCACAGATGCGGGCCGGCGTTGGCCGCAGCACCGCATCGCACTGGCACATAAACGAGGCGCCAGCGCAAATTTCCCTGTGACCTTCGGATTTTTTCCTGTCATAATGCCCTTCATCACCGGCCTTATGCATTGAAGGCCGCGCTGAGACCCTCAGGCAAGCCAGCCCACTTCCACAGTGTTTCGCTTGGCTCAACGCCTTCCCCTGGTTTCTTTCCACTCCGTTCTGGAGTCACTCCATGCACCTTAATGAACTCAAGGCACTGCACGTGTCTGAAGTCCTGAAGCAGGCCGAAGCGCTTGAGATCGAAAACGTCGGTCGCATGCGCAAGCAAGAGTTGATGTTCGCCATCATCAAAAAGCGAGCCAAGGCAGGCGAACAAGTGTTCGCCGACGGCGTGCTGGAAATCCTGCCGGACGGTTTCGGCTTTCTGCGCAGCCCCGACACCAGCTATACGGCCAGCACCGACGACATCTACATCTCGCCCAGCCAGGTCCGCCGCTTCAACCTGCACACCGGCGACATGATCGAAGGTGAAGTGCGCACGCCCAAGGATGGCGAGCGCTACTTCGCACTGACCAAGCTCGACTCCGTCAACGGCGGCTCGCCCGAGCAGAACAAGCACAAGGTGCTGTTCGAGAATCTGACCCCCCTGTTCCCCACCCAGCAGCTGCGCCTGGAGCGCGAGATCAAGGGTGAGGAGAACATCACCGGCCGCATCATCGACATCATCGCCCCCATCGGCCGCGGCCAGCGCGCGCTGATCGTCGCACCGCCCAAGAGCGGCAAGACCATGATGATGCAGAGCATCGCCCACTCCATCACGGCCAACCATCCCGACGTGCACCTGATGGTGCTGCTGGTCGATGAGCGCCCCGAAGAAGTGACCGAGATGCAGCGCTCGGTCAAGGGCGAAATCATCGCCTCCACCTTCGACGAGCCCGCCACGCGCCACGTGCACGTGGCCGAGATGGTGATCGAGCGCGCCAAGCGCCTGGTCGAGCTCAAGAAGGACGTGGTCATCCTGCTGGACTCCATCACCCGCCTGGCCCGCGCCTACAACAACGTCGTGCCCTCGTCGGGCAAGGTGCTGTCGGGCGGCGTGGACTCCAACGCCCTGCAGCGCCCCAAGCGCTTCTTCGGCGCGGCACGCAATGTGGAAGAAGGCGGCTCGCTGACCATCATCGCCACGGCCCTGGTCGATACCGGCAGCCGCATGGACGAAGTGATCTTCGAAGAGTTCAAGGGCACGGGCAACAGCGAACTGGCCCTGAACCGCCGTCTCTACGAAAAGCGCGTGTTCCCCGCCATCGAACTCAACAAGAGCGGCACACGCCGCGAAGAACTGCTGCTGGCTCCCGAGATCCTGCAAAAGACCCGCATCCTGCGCCAGTTCATGTACAACATGGACGAGATCGAGGCCATGGAGCTGATGATCAAGAACATGCGGGCCACGAAGACCAACGTGGACTTCTTCGACATGATGCGCCGCGGCGGCTGATCTCAGAGATCCAGCCCACGGCCCCTACAGACGCCTCGCTCACGCGGGGCGTTTTGCATTCCAGCCGCCCGTCTCACCACGCTGCGACAGACGTGCCCAGCGCACAGGCCGCGCGCTCCCAGTGCATGGGCGCACCCGCCACCTCCACCGGCGCCCGCAGGCGCCGCGCCGCGCCCCAGGAGGTCGCCTCGATCGCCGCGCTGAAATCCTCGGCACCGTTCACCGGCGCCAGCGGGCAGGCATCCGGGTCGCCCACGCCATGCCCCGCCAGAAGATGCGCCGTGCGCGCCAACGAGGCGCGCACCGTGCTGCCGCCCTGCCCCTGCATGCGCCGCACCAGCGCCATCACCACGGCGGCAGCCATCAGATAGCCGGTGGCGTGGTCCAGCGCCTGCAGCGGCAGGGGCGTGGGCCGGTCACGGCCCAGCCGGTGCATGCCTGCATCGGCAATGCCGGCGCTCATCTGCACCAGGCTGTCGAAGCCGCGCCGCTGCTGCCAGGGCCCGCTCCATCCATAGGCGTTGAGCGACACATCGATGAGCGAGGGATTCAGCCGACGGCGCCACGCGGCCCCGAATCCCAGCCCCTCCAGCGCACCGTCCCGGTAACCGTGGACCAGCACGTCGGCGCCGGCCAGCAGTTGCTCGAACACGGCACGATCCTGGGGCGCGCGCAGGTCCAGCCGGGCACAGCGCTTGCCCAGCGTGACTTCAGGCACCGTACCCGGCTCCTCCCAACCGGGCGGATCGATGCGCAGCACCTCGGCACCATGGCCCGCCAGCCAGTGCGTGGCGGCGGGACCGGCCAGGATGCGCGTCAGATCCAGCACGCGCAGCCCCTGCAGCGGCCGCTGCGCCGATGGCTGCCACGCACCAGCACTGAAACTGAAGGGCTGGCCCGGCTGCGGATGCATCTGCCACGCCAGCAAAGGCTCCTGCTGCACGGCCTGCCCCTGCGGATGCGCAGCCCAGGCAGCCAGCCCGCGCATGGCGGCGGCACAGCCACCCTGCGCGACAACGGCCGACTCCAACTCATGCGCCGTCCAGCGCCTGACCGCCGTCGCTACAGCCTCCCGATCGGCCGACTTGTCGAGCACGGCCAGCGCCGCTGCACGGTGGTGGGGCGCATTGGTATGCAGGCGGATCCAGCCATCGGCCGTGCGGTAGTCACCGGCCACGGCGTCCCACAGCGCGGGCATCTCCCAGCCCAATGGATGCAGGCTGCTGCCGAACCACAGGGACGCGAGCCTGCGGTCCACCACCACCTGCGGCGCGGCAGCGCCGCATTGGGCCACCAGCTCGGAGATGGCAAGGCCTGCCACACCCAGGCTGGCCGCCGCCAGATCGGAGACCGGAAACACCGAGGCCAAGGCGCCTCGCCCGCACATCTCCAGACGGTGCAGCGCGCCCTGGGCACCTTCCAGTGCCGCCCAGATCTGGGCGGCGCAGTGATCAAAAGCGCAAGGGGACGGAAGACTGGACATGGAGCACTCCTGGCAACGGAAACAAGGGTTGGAACTCGCACCATAGATTTCCAGAAAATATTGTCAATATTGATTGAATAAATCAACATATCATCACATCCATGCCCGACTACCTGAACTCGACCGAAGCCACCGCACTGCTGGGCGTGAGCCGCGCCACGCTGTATGCCTATGTCAGCCGAGGACTGCTGCACGCCCACGCGGCAGACACGCCGCGCGAAAGCCGCTACCTGCGCGAAGAGGTCGAGCAGCTCGCGCGCCAGCGCGGGCAGGGCCGCAAACCCCGCGAAGTCGCCCAGGCCGCGCTCAACTGGGGACTGCCGGTGCTGGAGTCATCGATCACGCTGATAGAACAGGGCCGCCTCTACTACCGTGGCGAGGACGCCGTGGACTGGGCACGCTCGCACACGCTGGAAGAGACCGCCGCCCTGCTCTGGCAATACCCGGCCGATGCCGCCTTCGCCGCACACGCCGTGGAGGCCGCCCCTGTGCTGGCCGACCTGCAGCAGCGCATGGCCGGCCAGCCTTGCGAAAACACGCTGCTGGCCCTGTTCACCGTCGCCAGCGATGACGCGGCCACTGCCGCATGGCAGCAATCGCCCGAACGGCTGGCGGCAGGCTGCGGAGCGCTCCTGCGCCTGCTGGCGGCCTGCCTGCTGGGCACGGCGCCGGACAAGGCCCCCATCCACCTGCAATGCGCCCAGGCCTGGGCGCTGGACACACAAGGCGCCGACCTGGTGCGCATGGCCCTGGTGCTGTGCGCCGACCATGAACTCAACGCCTCCGGCTTCACGGCGCGCTGCGTGGCGTCCACGGGCGCCAGCCTGCGGGCGGCCGTGGTGGGAGGACTTGCCGCCCTGACGGGAGGGCGCCACGGCGGCACGACCGCGCGCGTCGAGGCGCTCTGGGACGAGCTGGGCGAGGCGCAGGCCCCGGCACGCCTGCGCCAGCGCCTGGCGCGCGGCGAGACCCTGCCCGGCTTCGGCCACCACCTCTACCCCGAAGGCGATGTGCGCGCCGCCCTGCTGCTGGAAATGCTGCCCAGGCAGGGACCGGCGGCGGCCCTGGCGGCCGAAGTGATGGCACTCACTGGCCTGGCCCCTTCGGTCGATTTCGCATTGGTGGCCCTGCGGCGGCACCTGCAGTTGCCGGCGGGCAGCGCCTTCGGGCTGTTCGCGCTGGGCCGCTGCGCTGGCTGGCTGGCACAGGCGCTGGAGCAGCGCGCCACACGGCAGATCATTCGGCCACGCGCGGCGTACACGGGCCCCAGGCCCGCCGGCTTGGCACGCAACTGAGCACTATGCGATAATGCAGGGCTTTTTCTTGCGGAAAGTACGCTTGATTTGAACCGCTACAAAGGTTGCAGCGGGTCAGGCACGGCTACCGCACTTGCATCAGAAGGAAAGATCATGAAAGAAGGCATCCACCCCAACTACCGCGAAGTTCTGTTCGTGGACCTGTCCAACGGCTTCAAGTTCGTGACCCGCTCCTGCGTGAACACGAAGGAAACCGAAACCTTCGAAGGCAAGGACTACCCCCTGTTCAAGCTGGACACCTCGTCCGAGTCGCACCCGTTCTACACCGGCACGCAAAAGTCGGTGGACAACATGGGCGGCCGTGTGGAGCGCTTCCGCAACCGTTTCGGCAAGAAGTAAATCCTGCTTCTCCGGCCAGAAGGGCAGCACGGGCAACCGCGCTGCCCTTTTGTTTTTCGCAGTCCGGCCAATCCCTGCCGGCCAGCCATGTTCCACGCTTTTCGAGGCCCTTGCTTCGCGTATTCTTGCGCCCTCCGTTGCAGAAAGTCCTGTGAGTGAACCAGCCCACCCCTGCCATCGTTGCCCAAAGCGCCGTGCGCCGCCTGCCCCGCTGGTCGCTGCTGCTGCTGTGCCTGGCCTATGTCGTGCCCGGATATGTGGGGCGCAGCCCCTGGCGCATGGCCGACATGGAGGCCTTCGGCTACATGCGGGAGCTGGCCCTGGGCCATACCTCGTGGCTGGCACCGCGCATGGCGGGCCTGCTGCCCGAATCCGAGGGCCTGCTGTCGTACTGGCTTGGCGCGCTGGCCATGCAGGGAGCGCCTTCCTGGCTGCATCTGGAGATGGCGGCACGCCTGCCCTTCATCGCCATGCTGGTGCTTACGCTGACGGCCACCTGGTGGGGCGTGTACTACCTGGCGCGCACGCCGGGCGCGCGCCCCGTGGCCTTCGCCTTCGGCGGCGAGGCACAGCCCACCGACTATGCGCGCGCCATGGCCGATGGCGGCCTGCTGGCCCTGGTGGCCTGCCTGGGCCTGGCCCAGCTTTCCCATGAAACCACCAGCTACATGACCCAGCTCGGCTGCGCGGCCCTGCTGTTCTTTGCCGCCGCAGCCATGCCCTACCACGGCCGCACCGCCATGCTGGCGCTGCTGCTGGGCCTGCCGGGCCTGGCGCTGAGCGGCGCGCCCACCGTGGCCACGCTGTTCGGCCTGGGCGGTGCGACCATGGCGTTTTTCTCGCGCACCTGGGGTGATGAGCCCTCGCCCGCGCCGCGCGAGGCGCGCATCTGGACCGCGCTGTGGCTGGGGGTCACGCTGCTGGCGGCTGCACTGTCCTGGTGGCTGGACCAATGGGCCTGGCGCCTTGTGGACAGCGGCACCGCCAAGGAATGGCAAAGCCTGGTCAGGCTGCTGCTGTGGTTCAGCTGGCCGGCCTGGCCGCTGGCCATGTGGACCCTGTGGGTCTGGCGCCGCCAGATCGCCGCGCCTCGCCGCTATCCCCATCTGGCGCTGCCGCTGTGGTTCGCCGTCATTCCGGTGATCGCTTCGCTGAGCACGCTGCCTGCGGACCGTGCCCTGCTGCTGGGCCTGCCCGCCATCGCCACGCTGGCAGCCTTTGCCCTGCCGACGCTGCGCCGCAGCATCAGCGCCTTGATCGACTGGTTCACCCTGCTGTTCTTCAGCGCCGCCGCCATTGCCATCTGGGTGATCTGGCTCTCGCTGCAGACAGGCATTCCCGCCAAGCCGGCCGCCAATGTGGCCAGGCTGGCTCCGCAGTTCACGCCGGAATTCTCGGTGCTCTCCTTCGCCGTGGCGGTTGCCGCCACCTTGGCCTGGTGCGTGCTCGTCGCCTGGCGCACATCGCGCAACCGCGCCGCCATCTGGAAGAGCCTGGTGCTGCCGGCCAGCGGCGCCACGCTGGGCTGGCTGCTGCTGATGACGCTGTGGCTGCCGCTGCTGGACCACGCGCGCAGCTTCGAGCCGCAGATGCGACAGGTGCTGGCCGAACTGCCCAAGGACGGCAGCTGCGTGCAAACCTATGGCCTGCCCCGCGCGCACATTGCGGCGCTGCGCTTTTACGGCGACATCGACACCCAACGCCTGAGCATGGCCGGCGCCGCCCGCTGCGACTGGATGGTGGCCGAGGAAGAAACCTGGCTGGACCCGCACAGTGCGCGCCTGCAGGGCACCTGGGAAACCGTGGCCCGCGTGGTGCGCCCCACCGATCGCAAGGACTTCCTGCTGGTCTTGAAGCGCAGGCCCGAGGCGAGCCGCGCCCAGGCCAGGCCATGAACCAGCCCGCACGCGCGCCCCTGGGCACCGAACGACGCACCATCGCCCAGCACGCGCTGACCGTGCTGGCCGGGCAGCTGGCGGTGATGGCCTTCGGCGTGACCGACACCATCGTGGCGGGCCGCTACGCCGAAGAGGCGCTGGCAGCGCTGTCCGTGGGCTCGGCCATCTTCGTGAGTGTCTATGTCTCGCTGATGGGCATCTTCCAGGCCCTGCTGCCGCTGTGGGCCGAGCATCGCGGGGCCGGACAGCCCGAGGCCATAGGCCGCACGCTGCGCCAGGCCATGTACATGCTGCTGGCCGCCTGCGCCCTGGGCATGGGCGTGCTGCTGTTTCCCGATGCTCTGCTGCGCTGGGCCGATGTGCCGCCACCGCTGCAGGTGGAGGTGCGGGCCTATCTTTCGGTGCTGGCCTGGAGCCTTCCGGCCGCGCTGCTGTTTCGCATCTACAGCACACTGAACCAGGCGCTGGGCCATCCCCTGCTGGTGACCTGGCTGCAGTTGCTGTCGCTGCTGCTGAAAATCCCCCTGTCGATCTGGCTGGCCTTTGGCGGCGCCGGCCTGCCTGCGCTGGGCGCCGAGGGCTGTGCCTGGGCCACGCTGGTGGTGAACTACGCCATGGTTGCCCTCGCATTCGTGCTGATGCGCAGCCAGCGCCTGTATGCGCCCCTGGCGCTGTGGCAGCGCATGGAGCCCCCGGACTGGCCGCAACTGGCGCAGTTCGCTCGACTGGGCGTTCCTGCAGGGCTGGCAATTTTGGTGGAGGTGACCTCGTTCACGCTGATGGCCTTGTTCGTGGCGCGCCAGGGCACGCTGTCCTCGGCCAGCCACCAGATTGCTGCCAATCTTGCGGCGCTGTGCTACATGGTGCCCCTGTCGCTGGCGATTGCCACGAGCGCGCGGATCAGCTACTGGCGCGGCGCGGGGGAAGAGGCCATGGCGCGCCGCCTTGTCACCATGGGCTGGCGGCTTGCGGCAACGGGTGGACTGGTGCTGGCCTCGGCACTGTTCCTGTCCCGCGAGGGCCTGGCCCGCATCTACAGCAGCAACCCCGAGGTGGTGGCCACTACCGCCAGCCTGCTGGCCTGGGTGGCTGCCTACCATGTGGCCGACGCCGTGCAGACCTTCTGCCTCTTCGTGCTGCGCTGCTACCGCATCACCGTGGCGCCCCTGGTCATCTACTGCCTGCTGCTGTGGGGCGGCGGACTGGCCGGCGGATACTGGCTGGCCTACGGCACGGACAGCGCCCTGCCCGCCTGGCTGCACCATGGCACGCCCGCCCCGTTCTGGGCCAGCAGTGCCTGTGCGCTGCTCGTGACGGCCCTGGTGTTCAGCGCCATCGTGCGCAAAGCCACAAGCCGCTGAACGGCAACCGCCGTTGACACGCGACCACGCCTATGCGGCGCGGCTTTCGCGGGCCTCGCCGACTTCGCGTGTGCCTGGGGCCGCGATGCGGACGCGGCTGGCCGGAAAGGTCACGGAAAACTCCGACCCCTGGCCCGGCGCGCTGGTGATGCCCAGCTTGGCGCCATGGCGCTGCAGCACATGCTTGACGATGGCCAGGCCCAGGCCCGTGCCGCCGGTGTCGCGCGAACGGCTGCGGTCCACACGGTAAAAGCGTTCTGTCAGACGCGCCAGGTGCTTGGGTTCGATGCCGGGCCCGGAGTCCTGCACGGCAAAGCGTGCCGATCCATCAGGCAGGCTCTCCCAGGTCACCTCGATGCGCCCGCCTGCCGGCGTGTAGCGCATGGCGTTGGCCAGCAGGTTGGAGAAAGCGCTTTGCAGCTCGGCGCTGGCGCCGGCCACCTCACCGGCCTGCGCCAGCATCTCTGCCGACGGAAAGCTCAGCGCATGCGGCAGGGATTGCTTGCGCGTGAGCATGGAAGACAGGCCGCGCGCCTCGTTCTCGCAGCGCTGCATCAGCTGGGCCACGGGCACCCATTCGTTGCTGCTGGGCAAGGGGCTGCCCTCCAGGCGCGACAGCGCCAGCAGGTCTTCCACCAGATGCTGCATGCGCTCGGCCTGCTGGGCCATCAGTCCCAGGTAGCGGTTGCGCTCCTCGGGCTCCAGCGGCAGGTTCTGCAGCGTCTCCACAAAGCCCACGAGCACGGTCAGCGGCGTGCGGATTTCATGCGAGACATTGGCCACGAAATCGCGGCGCATGGCCTCGGCCTGCTCCACCGCAGTGACATCGCGCGCCAGCAGCAGCTTGCGCCCTTCGCCATAGCCATACAGCTGCACCGACAGCTTGACGGGCCGCGAGGCCGTGCTTTCGCGGCCCTGCATGACCAGGTCGCGTGAGAAATCCTGGGTGGCGAAATAGGCGCTGAACTCGGGGTCGCGCACCAGGTTGCCAATGCTTTGCAGCAGGTCGCGTTCGGCATCGAAGCCGAACTGCCGCGCCGCGATCTGGTTGCACCATTCGATGCGCCCATCGGCGTCCAGCAGGACCACGCCATTGGGGCTGGCCTGCAGGGCGGAAAGAATGTCGTTGAGGCGCTGATCGCCCTGCTGCACCTGCTGCACGCTCTGGCGCAGCCACCGGCGCATGCGCACGCTGGCCTCACCCCAGATGCCGCTGAGCTCGGGCGCCTCCCGCAGCTCCGACTGGCGCAGCCAGGACAGCAGGCGCATGGCGTTCCAGCTGTCCACCAGCCACCAGATCCAGCCCGCGCACAGCGCCCCGGTCAGGGCCGCCACGGCCTGGGCGGCCATGCCGGGGCTGGAGGCGGACATGACGCCCCAGAGCCACCAACCCAGCAATGCGCCCGCGATCTGGGACGCCAACAAGCGGAAACCTCGCCAACCCATACTTGCGCCTTCTTTGCGTTGTATTCGCTGCCCTGGGCAGCGGCGCCCTGGCATGACCCGTGAAGGCCATGCGTGGATTCATGCGGAAAAAGCGGCCTCAGGCCAGCGCCTGCGCGCTGAGCCGGTAGCCGGCGCCGCGTACCGTCTCGATCAATGCACCAGCCATTCCCAGCGCCTCGCGCAGCCGCTTGACGTGCACGTCCACCGTGCGCTCCTCGATGAAGACGTGATCGCCCCAGACCTTGTCCAGCAACTGGGCACGGCTGTGCACGCGCTCGGGGTGCTTCATCAGGTAGTGCAGCAGCTTGAACTCGGTGGGCCCCACCTTGATCATGTCGCCCTGCCAGCTCACGCGGTGCGCGGCGGCATCGAGCACCAGCTCGCCGATATTGACCTTGTCCTGGATCTGCTCGGGTGCACGGCGCCGCAGCACGGCACGGATGCGCGCGAGCAGCTCCTGGGTCGAGAAGGGCTTGGTGATGTAGTCATCGGCGCCCGCATCGAGCCCCGCCACCTTGTCCGGTTCATCGCCGCGCGCCGTGAGCATCAGAATGGGCACGGCCTTGGTGCGGCCGTCCGCGCGCCATTTGCGCGCCAGGGACAGGCCGCTGGCGCCGGGCAGCATCCAGTCAAGCAGGATCACGTCGGGCAGCACGGCATCCAGCTCGCGCTGAGCCGTCACGCCATCCTCGGCCCAGACCGGCTGGAAGCCGTTGTGCCGCAGGTTGACAGCGATCAGCTCCGCGATGGCGGGCTCGTCCTCGACGATGAGGACCATGGGCATCTTCTTCATCCGTTGTTCGCCTCCGGCACTTACAGCACTGCCGACTCAATGGCATCCATGGTCTGGTGACGGACATCCTTGCCCTCCACCAGATAGATGATCAGCTCGGCCACATTCTTGGAATGGTCGCCGATGCGCTCGATGGCCTTGGCCAGGAACAGCAGGTCCAGGCTGGCCGAGATGGTGCGAGGGTCTTCCATCATGTAGGTGATGAGCTTGCGCACGAAGCCGTCGAACTCCTGGTCGATCAGATCATCTTCCTTCAGGATGGCCACGGCCGCCTTGGTGTCCAGGCGTGCAAAGGCGTCCAGCGTCTTGCGCAGCAGGCCCGAGGCCATCTCGGCCGCCGTGCGCAGGTCGCCCGTGGGCAGGGAGCGCGCAGCACCGCTTTCGATGATGGACTTGACCATGCGAGCCATCTTGTGCGCTTCATCACCCATGCGCTCCAGATTGGCCGTCGCCTTGGAGAAGGCGATCAGCAGGCGCAGGTCGCGCGCCGTGGGCTGGCGCCGGGCGATGATGGACGAGAGCTCGTGGTCGATCTCCACTTCCATGGCGTTGACGCGCTTTTCCGCGGCATCGACCTGCTCCACGGCCTCGATGCTGAAGCGCGACAGCGCATAGACCGCCTGGCGGATCTGGGACTCGACCAGGCCGCCGAGCTCCATGACGCGCGCAGAGACGCGGTTGAGTTCGCTGTCGAACTGGCTGGAAAGGTGTTTTTCGTTCATCGATTGCTCCTGCTCAGCCGAAGCGGCCTGTGATGTAGTCTTCCGTTTCCTTGCGCTGGGGCTTGAAGAACATCTGCTCGGTGTCTCCGAATTCCACCAGATCGCCCAGGTACATGTAGGCCGTGTAGTCGCTGCAGCGCGCTGCCTGCTGCATGTTGTGCGTCACGATGACGACGGTGTAGTCGTTCTTCAGCTCGGCAATCAGCTCCTCGATCTTGGCCGTGGAGATCGGGTCCAGGGCCGAGCAGGGCTCGTCGAGCAGCAGCACTTCGGGCTTGATGGCAATGCCGCGCGCGATGCACAGGCGCTGCTGCTGGCCGCCGGACAGGCCCGAGCCGCTTTGCTGCAGCTTGTCCTTGACCTCGCCCCACAGGGCCGCCTTGCGCAGTGCCCATTCCACACGGTCGTCCATGTCGGAGGAGCTGAGGTTTTCAAACAGCTTCACGCCGAAGGCGATGTTGTCGTAGATGGACATGGGAAACGGCGTGGGCTTCTGGAAGACCATGCCCACCTTGGCGCGGATCAGCGCCACGTCCTGCTTGCTGGTCAGCAGGTTCTCGCCGTCCAGCATGATCTGGCCTTCGGCGCGCTGCTCGGGGTACAGCTCGAACATGCGGTTGAAGGTGCGCAGCAGCGTGGACTTGCCACAGCCCGACGGGCCGATGAAGGCCGTGACCTTCTTTTCGGGGATGTCCAGGTTGATGCCCTTGAGGGCGTGGAACTTGCCGTAGTAGAAGTTCAGGTCGCGAACCGTCAGCTTGGAGGAGTTCAGCGCGGTGGAAGAGGTCGCAGTCATTGCGTGATCCTTGTCCTTGTTGATTGCTTATTGCTGCATTACTTCTGGCGGGTCAGGAACCGCGCCAGGATATTGAGACCGAGCACAGCCACGGTGATCAGGAACACGCCGGCCCAGGCCAGTTGCTGCCAATTCTCGTAGGGGCTCATCGCGAACTTGAAGATCGTCACCGGCAGGCTGGCCATGGGCTTGGACAGGTCGGCATTCCAGAACTGGTTGTTCAGCGCCGTGAACAGCAGCGGAGCGGTTTCCCCGGCAATGCGGGCCACGGCCAGCAGCACGCCGGTGATCACGCCGGCACGCGCTGCACGCAGCGTCACCATGATGATGACCTTCCACTTGGGCGTGCCCAGTGCATAGGCCGCTTCGCGCAGGCTGGCAGGCACCAGTACCAGCATGTTCTCGGTGGTGCGGATGACCACGGGAATCACGATCAGCGCCAGCGCCACCACGCCCGCGTAGCCGGAAAAGCTCTTGAAGCGCGCCACGACCACGGTGTAGACGAACAGGCCGATCACGATGGAAGGCGCCGACAGCAGGATGTCGTTGACGAAGCGCGTGGTATTGGCCAGCCAGCCGCGCGCATCGTATTCGGCCAGGTAGACACCGGCCATCACGCCGATGGGCGTGCCGACGAAGGTGGCCAGCGCCACCATGATCAGCGAGCCGAAGATGGCGTTGGCAATGCCGCCCGCCTCATTGGGCGGAGGCGTCATTTCGCTGAACAGCGCCAGGCTCAGGCCGCCGATACCCAGCGTGATGGTTTCCCACAGGATCCAGACCAGCCAGAACACGCCGAAGGCCATGGCAGCCAGCGACAGGGTCAGCGCCACCTGGTTCACGCGCTTGCGCTTGGCGTACTTGGCCTGGCGCACGCGCGTCAGTTCGGCGGCATTGATCATCTTGGTGGAGGTGCTGCTCACGAGCGGGCTCCTTCATTCTTCTGCAGACGGTTGAGCAGCACCTTGGAGCAGGCCAGCACCACGAAGGTGATGAAGAACAGCACCAGGCCCAGATAGATCAGCGAAGCCTGGTGCAGGCCTTCGCCCGCTTCGGCAAACTCGTTGGCCAGCGCCGAGGTGATGCTGTTGGCAGCCTCGAAGACCGACAGAGAGTTGAGCTGGTTCATGTTGCCGATCACGAAGGTGACGGCCATGGTCTCGCCCAGCGCACGGCCCAGACCCAGCATCACGCCACCGAGCACGCCGGTCTTTGTGTAGGGCAGCACGACCTTCCAGACCACTTCCCAGGTCGTGGAGCCCAGGCCGTAGGCCGACTCCTTGAGCAGGGCCGGCGTGACCTCGAACACATCGCGCATCACCGAGGCGATGAAGGGGATGATCATGATGGCCAGAATGATGCCGGCCGACAGGATGCCGATGCCCACGGGCGGGCCGGACACGAAGGCTTCCAGATAAGGAACGCCCTGAAACAGCTTTTGCAGCGGCTGCTGCACATAGGTGGAGAGCACGGGACCGAAGACCATCAGGCCCCACATGCCGTAGACGATGGAGGGCACGGCGGCCAGCAGCTCGACGGCGGTGCCCAGCGGGCGCTTGAGCCAGGCGGGCGACAGCTCGGTGAGGAACAGGGCGATGCCAAAGCTCACGGGCACCGCAATCAGCAACGCGATGGCCGAAGTGGCCAGCGTGCCGTAAATCATGACCAGGCCGCCATATTCGTTGCGAACGGGGTCCCAGACGCTGCGGCCCAGAAAGCTCAGGCCGTATTCATAGATGGCGGGCCAGGCGCCGACCAGCAGCGAAGCCAGGATGGCCAGCAGCAGGCCCAGCGTCAGCAGCGCGGCCAGACGCGCGAGAGCGCCAAACAAGCGATCCGCCACGCGCCCCGACAGCATCGGGGGGCGTAGCGGAGAAGGTGTGCGTCGCTGGGAAGCCTGTGCAGAGGCGGCCAGCGAGTTCGAGGGCGACGTTGTGGACACGTGAGGCGCCTTTATTCGCGGTTTGTGGGGAGATCAGGGGGGCCATGATGCACCTGCCGGCGGTGCGCCACGGCCCCTTTTCAGGGTTTACTTCAGGGAAATCGCGGTACCCGAGGCATCCTTGACTTGACCCCAGGATTGGAAGATCACGTTCTTGACGGCGTCAGGCATGGGCACGTAGTCCAGGTCGGTGGCGGTCTTGTCGCCGGACTTGTAGGCCCACTCGAAGAACTTCAGCGAGGCAGCGGCCTGTGCGGGCTTGTCCTGGGCCTTGTGCATGATGATGAACGTGGCCGAGGTGATGGGCCATGCATCCTTGCCGGGCTGGTTAGTCAGGATCTGGTAGAAGCTCTTGGCCCAGTCGGCACCGGCGGCAGCGGCCTTGAAGGTGGCGTCGTCGGGCGACACGAAGGCACCGCCAGCGGTCTGCAGCTGTGTGTAGGTCAGCTTGTTTTGCTTGACATAGGCGTACTCGACGTAGCCGATGGAGTTGGGCAGGCGGCCCACGAAGGCGGCCACGCCTTCATTGCCCTTGCCGCCGGCACCTGTGGGCCAGTTCACGGCCTTGCCTTCGCCAACCTTTTCCTTCCACTCGGCATTGACCTTGGACAGGTAGTTCGTGAAGCCGAAGGTGGTGCCCGAGCCGTCAGCACGGCGCACGGGAGCGATGGTGGCATCAGGCAGGGTCACGCCGGGGTTCAGGGCCTTGATGGCCTCGTCGTTCCACTTGGTGATCTTGCCCAGGTAGATGTCGCCCAGCACCTGGCCGGTCAGCTTGAGCTGGCCGGGCTGGATGCCCTTGATGTTGACCACGGGCACGATGCCGCCGATCACGGTGGGGAATTGCACCAGGCCCTTCTTGGCCAGTTCGTCGTCCTTGAGCGGCTCGTCCGAAGCACCGAAGTCCACGGTCTTGGCTTCGATCTGCTTGATGCCGGCGCTGGAGCCCACGGACTGGTAGTTGATCTTCACGCCGGTGGCCTTGTGGTAATCGGCGGCCCACTTCGAGTACAGCGGCGCAGGGAAGCTGGCGCCGGCGCCGGTGGCTTCCTGCTGGGCCAGGGCCTGGCCCATACCGCCCGCAGACAGAGCACCAGCCACCAGAATGTGAATCACAGACAACTTCATGTACAGACCTCTTAGGGGTTGAAAGATGCGATGGCTGGACTGTAAGAAGGCTTTGTGACATTGATGTGACACGAAGAAAAGGCGTCACAAATGCTGGGCCATAGTCTGTAAGACCCAGGTCATCGCGGTGTCACAATTCCGTCTTAGTCTTGTGCCTCGCACGAGCCGGCACCAGACAAGCGCAGCCCTGCCACCCGGCACCGCTGCGCACTCCTGCTCGACGAATCTTGATTGGCGTTTCTTTCATGGCACCAGAATCCCTGCTCGCCGCCGTTGACCTCGGATCCAACAGCTTTCGCCTGGAAATAGGCCGCGTCGGCAGCCACCAGCGCATAGAGCGCGTGGAATATCTCAAGGAGACCGTGCGCCAGGGCAATGGGCTCAACGAGCACCATGAGCTGACCGACGAGGCCATGCAACGCGGCTGGGACTGCCTGGCACGCTTTGGCGAGCGCCTGGCCGGCTTTCCTGCCGACCAGGTCCGCGCCGTGGCCACACAAACCCTGCGGGAGGCCCGCAACCGCGATGTCTTCATCGCACGCGGCAGCGCCCTGCTGGGCTTTCCCATCGAGGTCATCTCGGGCGAGGAGGAAGCCCGGCTGATCTATCGCGGCGTCTCCAGCCTGTTGCCACCCTCGCAGCAGCGGCGCCTGGTGGTGGACATTGGCGGCCGCTCGACCGAAGTCATCATCGGCCAGCATGGCGAGGCGCGCCAGGTGGCCTCCTACCCCATAGGCAGCGTCGCCTGGAGCACGCAGTTCTTTGGCGAAGGCACGCTGTCGCGCGCACATTTCTCGGCCGCCATCAAGGCTGCGCAGGCGGCCCTCACCCAGACCGTCTCGGCCTACCCGGCCACTGCATGGGACTGCGCCTATGCCTCGTCGGGCACGGCCAACGCCGTGGGCGACATCCTGGCTGCCAACGGATATTCCGGCGGGCTGATCACGCCCGACAGCCTGCGCTGGCTGCATGAGCAGCTGATGGAGGCCGGCCATGTGGACCGCATCCGGCTGGCCGGACTCAAGGAAGACCGCCGCGCCGTCATCGCCGGAGGCCTGAGCATCCTGATTGCGGCCCTGGGCCTGCTGGGCATCAATGAACTGGAAGTCGCCCAGGGCGCGCTGCGCCAGGGCGTTTTGCACGACCTGCTGGAGCACGAGCCCCCCGCCGACCGCGAGGCAGCCGAAATTGCCGCGCTGCAGCAGGACTTCGGCATTGACGCCCCGCATGCGCTGCGCGTGCGCAAGGTGGCACGCTGGGCCTGGCAATCGCTGCACGCGCAACAACCGCCCGATGCCCTGTCCACGCATGCACTGGACACGGCTGCCAGCCTGCACGAGATCGGCATGCGCATCTCCCTGAGCGCCTACCACCGGCACGGCGCCTACATCACCGAGCACTGCGGTGCCGCGACATGGCCTGTGGAGCTGCGCGCGCGCATCACCCAGCTCGTGCTCGGCCACCAGGGCAAGCTGCGCAAGCTGGAAGCCGCCATCGAGGACCAGGCCGTGGCCTGGCCCTTGCTCGCACTGCGGCTGGCCGTGCAGCTGTGCCATGCCCGGCGAGACCCCGATCTGCAGGGCATGCGCCTGCATCGCTCGGACAGCGTCTTTCACCTGACCGTGCCGGAAGGCTGGGCCAAAAGCTATCCCCAGTCCGCCCAGCTGCTGCGCACCGAGGCCGTGGCATGGCAGAAGACGCCCTGGACCTTGCAGCTGCATCTGCACTGAGCACGGCCACCCGCTTCGGCTTGCGCCGGGATGGCGCGGGGGGGCCGGCCGTGACGCAGCTCAGACCTGGGGCCCGTAGCGCTCCATCAAGGCGCGCTGCGCACCCAGGCCCGTGGTCGGATAGGGTGCACGCTGGTAGGCACCATTGGCCTCCAGGGTCCAGGCATCGCGGTTGTCATACAGGCCAGCGACCAGGCATTCGTCTATCACCTGCTGGCGCAGCACGGGGTCGCGCACGGGCCAGGCCAGTTCCACCCGGCGCATCATGTTGCGGTTCATCCAGTCGGCGCTGGACAGCAGCAGTTCCTCCTGCTTGCCCCAAGCAAAGTAGAAGACGCGCGAGTGCTCCAGGAAACGGCCGATGATGGAGCGCACGCGGATGTTGTCGGTCCAGCCCTTGCGCTGCGGCGGCAGCATGCAGGCACTGCGCACGATGAGATCGATGCGCGCGCCCTGCTGGCCGGCACGCACCAGGGCCTGCATGAGCAGCTCGTCGGTCAGCGCATTCATCTTGAGCACGATGCGCGCC
The DNA here is from genome assembly GCF_016428765.1 of Delftia sp. ASV31. Taxonomy (NCBI): domain Bacteria; kingdom Pseudomonadati; phylum Pseudomonadota; class Betaproteobacteria; order Burkholderiales; family Comamonadaceae; genus Delftia; species Delftia sp. ASV31. Next base: position 38,720 of record NZ_JAELTK010000002.1, on the reverse strand, counting down.
TCTTCGCCGCGCTGCGCCGCCTCGCCCACCTGGTTGATCAGCGCCAGCATGCGGTCGTGCAGCTGGAACGGCGCAATCACCAGCTGGTGCAGCTTGGGCAGGCGGTTGTGGCTGGACAGGTGGCTGAATACGGCATCCATGTCGGCCGTGATCTGCGAATCGCAGGTCAGCTGGCTGATGTCCGTGTACAGGCGCGCCGTGCGCACGTTGTAATTGCCGGTGGACAGGTGTCCATAGCGCTTGAGCTGCCCGCTGCGCTTTTCGCGGCGCGTGATCAGCAGCATCTTGGCGTGCGTCTTCAGGCCCAGCACGCCGTAGACCACCTGGGCGCCCAGCGCCTCCAGCTTCTCGGCGGAGTTGATGTTGGCCTCTTCGTCAAAGCGGGCCTTGAGCTCCAGCACGGCCAGCACCTCCTTGCCGCGGCGCACGGCCTCGGCCAGCAGCTGCATGATTTCGGAGTCGGACCCGGTGCGGTAGATGGTCTGCTTGATGGCCAGCACCTCGGGGTCGTTGACGGCCTCGCGCAGCAGCTCCAGCACGCCGTCGAAGCTCTCGAAAGGCTGGTGGATCAGCACATCACGCTTGCGGATCTGGGCCATCACCGAGCGGCCCGGCTGCAGCTGGCGCGGCCATGCCGGCCGCCACGGCGGGAACAGCAGCGCGGGGTCATCGACCAGATCGACCAGCTGCGACTGGCGCACCAGGTTCACGGGCCCCTTGACGCGGAACAATGCCTCGGTCGGCAGGCCGAACTGGCCCAGCAGCAGGTCGGACAACATGGGCGAGCAGGCAAAGGACACCTCCAGCCGCACGGCCTGGCCGTAGTGGCGGTGGTGCAGGCCCTGGCGCAGCGCCATGCGCAGGTCGCTGACATCGTCCTCATCCACCGCTAGGTCCGAATGGCGGGTGACGCGGAATTGCGCGAACTCCGCCACCTCACGCCCCGGGAACAGCTCGACCAGATGGGCGCGCACGATGCTGGAGATGCTCACGAACAGGCGCTGCTTGCCCGCGATCTTCTCCGGCAGGCGCACCAGGCGAGGCAAGGCGCGCGGGACCTTGACGATGGCCACCTCGTTGGCGCGGCCGAAGGCATCGACACCCTTGAGGCGCACGATGAAGTTCAGCGCCTTGTTGGCCACCTGGGGAAATGGATGGGATGGGTCCAGGCCCACCGGCATGAGCAGGGGCTGGACTTCGCGCAGAAAGTATTCGCGCACCCATTTGCGCTGGGCGCTGCTGCGCTCGCCATGGGAGACCACGCGTATGCCCTGCCCCGCAAAGGCAGGAATCAGCGATTGGTTGTACAGCGTGTACTGGCGCAATACCAGCTCATGCGCCTTGTCCATGAGCGAGCGAAAGCTCTGCAGCGTATACAGGCCCTTGGCGTCGCCGGCCTTGGCCGCCGTCACATGGGGGGCGCAGCGCACCTCGAACCATTCGTCGAGATTGGAAGAGACGATGCACAGGTAGCGCAGCCGCTCCAGCAGCGGCACATCCTCGCGCACGGCCCAGTCCAGCACGCGTTCGTTGAACGCCAGGATGCAATGGTCGCGGTCCAGAAACTGTTGTTGCTGCTGTTGCTGTTGCACTTCACCGCTTTCGGCTGTGGCGTACAGGCCAGTGTATGCCGCAGCGGCCAGCCCCGCAGCAGAGACCGGGGCAGACGCCGGCATCGCCTGGCCCTGCAATTCCAGCAGGGCGGTGGAAAGGCTTTTGGCCAGGGGCATCATCGGGACATTCAAGGGTGCAGAGACGGGTATGGGCGCTGTCTCGCGGGCCATGCCCAGCGAGGCCGGCCCTGCGGGCATGGTGGTGCGCAGCCCCTGTTCATGTTCTGGTTCGGCAGGCGCGGCAGAGGCGCTGGCGGGAATCGGCGTGAATGTCTGGGGCATGGATGCAGGGGCCCGGCCTGTGCAGGACCCGGTAGTCACCCCGTGGACCGGGGATTCGGGCAGTCTGCCCCGGGTTTGTGACATGTTCATGACATAAATCCAGTCCACGCATGACACCTGTCATACAAGCGACTCCCGGCAAGGAATGGCTGCGCTGGCGCTGTCATGCAAAGGTCATGACCAGGACACGCAGCCACGAGGGCCACGCTGTATCGCCAGGGTGCTAAGCTCACTGCCATCCCCCTGGATGGCGTTGGCTGCTGCAAACCTGCCGCAGCCGTGTCGTCGTCCGCCTTTCGCGCATGCCCTCTTCCAATCCCCCCGAAAGCCGCCTGGCCGCCATCGACATTGGCTCCAACAGCTGCCTGCTGGCCATGGCCCGCAGCGACGGCGCAAAGGTACAGCTGTTCAGCCACCGCAAGGAAGCCATACGCCTGGGCAGCGCCCTGGACGCACAGGGAGCCCTGAGCCTGGAGGCCATGCAGCGTGGCTGGGCCTGCCTGGAGCGCTATGCGCAGGTGCTGGGCGACCTGCCCCGCCACCGCGTTCGTGCCGTGGCCACGCAGACGCTGAGAGAGGCATCGAACCGACAGGTCTTCCTGGACGAGGGCCAGCGCATCCTGGGCTGCTCCATCGAAGTCATCGACGGCGAGGAAGAAGCACGCCTGATCTATCGCGGCGTCGCCCAGTTGCTCCCACCCGGTCCCCAGCGGCGGCTGGTGGTGGACATCGGTGGCCGATCGACCGAGCTGTGCCTTGGCCAGCAGCGGCAGGTGCTGCAGGCACGCTCCTTCGCCTTCGGCAGCGTGACCTGGGCATTGCGCCACTTTCCCGATGGAGAGCTGTCGGCCAAGGCACTGTCCCAGGCCGAAGCGGCGGTGGCCGACATCATTGCGCCCGAAGCCGCGCGGTTTGCCGCCGGGCAGTGGAGCCATGCCTATGGGTCCTCGGGCACGGCCGGTGCCATCGTCAAGGTGCTGGCCCATGCACCTAATGGCACGGCCGGCTGGATCACGCGGCAGGGACTGGACTGGCTGCAGGCGCAGTTGCTGCGTGCAGGGCATGTCAGCCGCGTGAACATGGACGGGCTCAAGGAAGAACTGCGTCCCATGATCGGCGGCGGCATGAGCGTGATGCGGGCGATCTTCTCCAGCCTGGGCATCGAGCGCATGCGCGTGACGCATGGCGCCCTGCGGCATGGCGTGCTGTATGAGCTGGCTGATCGGCTGGATGCCGAAGCCTCCGGAAAACACAGGCGCAGGCAAGTGGCACCCGGCCCATGACGTCCCATGACGGCGCAGGCCTGCTTGCGTCAGGGAAGGCCGATGGAGTGTTTTTCACACAAGTGCTACACTTTGTAAGCTTCCCACCCTCCCTCCATAACCGCCCCACCGTTTCGCCATGTCCGCGCCGACGATTGCGTACGACCCTGTACTCGAACGTCCGTCTTCGATGATGGCGGCGTCCCTGCAACGCAGCCTGCGCGAGCAGCAGGCCCTGCTCGACAATGCCGGCGTCGGCATCGTCTTCATTCGCCAACGCGTCATCGTCCGCTGCAACCAGTGCTACGCAGACATCTTCGGCTACGCGGGCGAGCATGCGCTGGTGGGCATCAACAGCGAACATCTGCATCCCAGCCGCGATGAGCTGCGCAGCCTGGGACGCGAGGCCTACCGCACGCTGAGCGCCGGCCTGTCCTTTCGCACGCAGCGCCGCCTGCGCCGCAAGGACGGCAGCCTGTTCTGGGGAGAGCTCACGGGGCGGCTCATCAATCCGGGCGATGCGCGCGAGGGATCGATCTGGATCGTGAGCGATATCGACGACCGCCTGCGTGCCCAGCAGGCCCTGAGCCAGGCCCACGAACTGCTGGAGCAGCAGGTGCGCGACCGCACACGCGAACTCAGCGCCACGGTGGAGAACCTGCACCGGGAGATTGCCGACCGCAAGCTGGACCAGGAACGCATCTACTGGATGGCGCACTACGACGCGCTCACCGGCCTGCCCAACCGCACGCTGCTGGCCGAGCGCAGTGCCCGCGCCATCGAGCTGGCCAAGGCCAACGACACGCCGCTGGCCGTGATGTTCCTGGACCTGGACCACTTCAAGCATGTCAATGATTCGCTGGGCCATCGCGTGGGCGATGCCCTGCTGGTGGAGATTGCCCGCCGCCTGCGTGCCGTCGTGCGCGACCGCGATACGGTGGCCCGCATCGGCGGCGACGAATTCGTGCTGCTGCTGCCCGGCGCCAATGCCCAGGGCGCGGCCCGCGTGGCCGGCAAGCTGCAGGAGGCGTCGCGCCAGGCCTACCAGATCGACCGCCATGAGCTGACCATTGCGCCGTCCATGGGCATTGCGCTGTACCCGCGCGACGGCCACGACATCGACTCGCTGACCCAGGCCGCCGACGCGGCCATGTACCACGCCAAGCAGGCCGGCCGCAACACCTACCGCTTCTTCACGCCGCAGATGCAGGCCCAGTCCCTGCGCGCCCTGCAGCTGGAGAACGCGCTGCGCCGGGCGCTGGAGCGCAATCAGCTGTATCTGCACTATCAGCCGCAGATCACGCTGAGCACGGGCCGCGTGCGCAGCGTGGAGGCGCTGCTGCGCTGGGAGCACCCGGAACTGGGCTCGGTCTCACCGGCCGAGTTCATTCCCGTGGCCGAGGACAGCGGCCAGATCCTGCAGATCGGCGAATGGGTGCTGCGCAGCGCCATGCAGCAGTTGCAGGTCTGGCGCAATGCGGGCCTGTGCGACCTGAAGGTGGCCGTGAATCTCTCGGCCATCCAGTTCCATCAGCAGCAACTGCCCGAGATCATCAACCGCATCCTGCTCGACAGCGACCTGCCGGCCGATTCTCTGGAGCTGGAGCTGACCGAGGGCGTGGCCATCCATGATCCGCGCCAGGCGACAGCCACCATGGACCGGCTGCGCGAGCACGGCGTGCGCCTGGCCATGGATGACTTCGGCACCGGCTATTCATCCCTGAGCCAGCTCAAGCGCTTTCAGATCTACAAGCTCAAGATCGACCAGTCCTTCATCCAGGACCTGGACCACGACAGCAACGACCGCGCCATTGTCAGCGCCATCATCCGCATGGCCCAGGCCCTGGGCATGCAGACCACGGCCGAGGGCGTGGAGACCGAGGCACAGCTGGAGTTCCTGCGCGAGCAAGGCTGCGATGAGGCCCAGGGCTACCATTTCAGCCGCCCGCTGGCACCAGAGGCGCTGGAGTCCTTCTTGCGCAGCCAGGGCTGACCGGGCCGCATCACCGCGCGCATCGCATCACCTCGTGCACCGGAATCCAGACAAAAAAGCCGAGGCATGAAGCCTCGGCCTTCCATGCACAGGAGCGCGCAGCCGCTCAGGCAACCGGCGAATTCTTGGCCACGCTGGCCAGGCGCTCGGCACAGCGGCTGGCCTGATCGCCATCGCGCGCCTCCACCATCACGCGCAGCAAAGGCTCGGTGCCGCTGGCGCGGATGAGCACACGGCCCGTATCGCCCAGCTCGGCCTTGACGGCCTCGGTGGCCTCTTCCAACTGGGTGTTGCGCTTCCAGTCCTGGCCCGGCTGCAGCCGCACGTTGAGCAGCACCTGGGGAAACAGCTGCACTGACGACAGCCACTGCGACAGGCTCTTGCCCGAGCGCACGCAGGCCTGCAGCACCTGCAGCGCGCTGACCAGGCCGTCGCCCGTGGTGTGCTTGTCCAGCGCCAACAAATGGCCCGAGCCCTCACCGCCCAGGGTCCAGCCCTGGCGGTGCAGCTCCTCCAGCACATAGCGGTCGCCGACCTTGGCACGCACAAAGCCCACGCCCTGGGACTTCAGCGCCACCTCCACGGCCATATTGGTCATCAGCGTGCCCACGGCGCCCGGCACGGCCTCGCCGCGCGCCAGCCGGTCGGCTGCCAGCAGATACAGCAGCTCGTCGCCGTTGTAGAGCCGCCCTGCGGCATCGACCAGCAGCAGCCGGTCGGCATCGCCATCCAGCGCCACGCCGAAATCGGCCTTGTTGGCACGCACGGCCAGCACCAGGGCCTCGGGGTGCGTGGCACCCACGTCTTCGTTGATGTTCAGTCCATCGGGTGCACAGCCAATGGCCACCACATCGGCCCCCAGTTCATGGAAGACCTTGGGGGCGATCTGGTAGGCCGCGCCATGGGCCGCATCGACGACGATCTTCACGCCCTTGAGCGTGAGCGCGTGGTCAAAGGTGCTCTTGCAAAATTCGATGTAGCGGCCCGCCGCGTCCTCAAGGCGCCGCGCCTTGCCCAGCGCAGCGGAGTCGGCCCAGACAGGCTCCTCGGCCAGCGCCTGCTCGACTTCTTCCTCCCAGGCATCGGGCAGCTTGGTGCCCTGTGCACTGAAGAACTTGATGCCGTTGTCGTAGTAAGGGTTGTGGCTGGCGCTGATGACCACGCCCAGGCTGGCGCGCTGGGCGCGCGTCAGGTAGGCCACGCCCGGGGTGGGCAGGGGACCGAGCAGCATCACGTCCACGCCGGCCGAGTTGAAACCGGACTCCAGGGCACTTTCCAGCATGTAGCCCGAGATCCGGGTGTCCTTGCCGATCAGCACCATCGGGCGGGCTTCCTTGCGCCGCAGCACACGGCCCACGGCGTGCGCCAGGCGCAGCGCGAAGTCGGGGGTGATGGGCGATCGGCCCACCAGGCCGCGAATTCCATCGGTACCAAAATATGTGCGTGCCATAGTGCTCCTTTGTTGTTCAGTTGTTGTCGTGCATGGTCTGCCAGACCGTCAATGCCGCCACCGTATCGGCCACGTCGTGCACGCGCACCACGCGCGCGCCCCGCTCCACCGCCAGCAGAGCCGCCGCCACACTGGGCACCATGCGCTGGCCCTGCGCAAGGCCACTGACCTGCCCAAGCGAGCCCTTGCGCGACCAGCCCGCCAGCAGCGGAAAGTCTAGGCCCAGCAATTCCTGCTGGCGCGCAAGCAGCGAAAAATTCTGTGCCACGCTTTTGCCGAAGCCGATGCCGTAGTCCCAGACAATGCGCTCGCGCGCCACGCCCCGAGCCAGCAGGGCATCGCTGTGCAACTGCAGGAAATCGCGCACGGCGGGCAAGGCATCGCCTTGCATGGGCGTGGTCTGCATGTCCTGCGGCGTGCCATGCATGTGCATGAGACAGATGCCGCAGCGCGGGTGCGCGGCCACCACCTGCTGCGCGTCCGGCTGGCGCAGCGCCCAGATGTCGTTGACGATGTCGGCCCCCAGATCCAGCACGGCCTGCATGACCTCGGGCTTGTAGGTATCGACGGAGACAGGCACGCCCAGTTGCACCGCGCCCTGCACCACGGGCAGCACGCGCCGCAATTCCTCGTCCAGCGGCACGGCTGGTGACCCGGGCCTGGTGGACTCGCCGCCGATGTCGAGGATGTGCGCGCCTTCACCGACCAGCTGCTCTGCATGCCGCAAGGCCCGCTCCACCGTGTTGTGCCGCCCGCCGTCGGAAAACGAATCGGGCGTCACATTGACGATGCCCATGACCAGTGGACGCTGAAGGTCTAGAACAAAGCGAGAAGTCTGCCATTGATGCGGCATGGGGTTTCCTGAAGGTAGGCGCTTGCCGGACCTGGTCCCTCGCTCGGCCACCGCTGCGGGCGATTGAGCACATCCTGCAAGCAAAGCAAAAGGGCCCCTCGGGGCCCTTTGCATGGGATTGACAGATTCTGCGGCAAGCAGATCAAGCCGTGGTAGGCGCAGGGTCGGCATCCACTGCCGGCGTGCCGCCGGACGAGTTGCCGCCGCCGGACGAAGGCGGGTTGCGCGGCACCCAGTCCTTGGGAGGACGCGGCTCGCGGCCGGCCATGATGTCATCGAGTTGCTCGGCGTCGATGGTTTCCCAGTCGAGCATGGCCTTGGCCATGGCGTGCATCTTGTCGGAGTTGTCCTCGATCAGCTTGCGCGCCAGTCCGTACTGCTCGTCGATGATGCGGCGAACCTCCTGGTCCACCTTCTGCATCGTCTGCTCGCTCATGCTGTTGGTCTTGCTCATCGAGCGGCCCAGGAAAGGCTCGCCTTCCTGCTCCGCATAGACCATGGGACCCAGCGCGTCGGTCATGCCGTAGCGCGTGACCATGTCGCGTGCGATCTGCGTGGCCCGCTCGAAGTCGTTGCTCGCGCCCGTGGTCATCTGGTTCATGAACACTTCTTCGGCAATGCGTCCACCGAACAGCATGGCGATCTGGTTGAGCATGAACTCCTTGTCATAGGAGTAGCGGTCCTTTTCGGGCAGGCTCATGGTCACGCCCAGCGCACGGCCGCGCGGGATGATGGTGACCTTGTGCACGGGATCGCACTTGGGCAGGAGCTTGCCGATCAGCGCATGGCCCGCCTCGTGGTAGGCCGTGTTGCGGCGCTCTTCCTCGGGCATGACCATGCTCTTGCGCTCGGGGCCCATGATGATCTTGTCCTTGGCCTTCTCGAAATCCTGCATCTCCACGGTACGCGCATTGCGGCGCGCGGCCATCAGGGCTGCTTCGTTGCAAAGGTTGGCTAGATCGGCGCCCGACATACCGGGCGTGCCGCGGGCGATCACGCCCGGATTCACGTCCTGGCCGACAGGAATCTTGCGCATATGCACATTGAGGATCTGCTCGCGGCCGCGGATGTCGGGCAGCGTCACATACACCTGGCGGTCGAAACGGCCGGGGCGCAGCAGCGCCGCATCCAGGATGTCGGGACGGTTGGTTGCAGCCACGACGATAACGCCGAGGTTGGTCTCGAAGCCGTCCATCTCGACCAGCATCTGGTTCAGGGTCTGTTCACGCTCATCGTTGCCACCGCCCAGGCCTGCGCCCCGCTGGCGGCCCACGGCGTCGATTTCATCGATGAAGATGATGCAGGGTGCATTCTTCTTGGCGTTCTCGAACATGTCGCGCACACGGGCAGCGCCCACGCCCACGAACATTTCCACGAAGTCGGAGCCCGAGATGCTGAAGAACGGGACCTTGGCCTCGCCCGCAATGGACTTGGCCAGCAGCGTCTTGCCGGTACCCGGAGGCCCGACCAGCAGCAGGCCACGCGGAATGCGGCCGCCGAGCTTCTGGAATTTGTTGGGGTCCTTCAGGAAGTCCACGACTTCCTTGACCTCTTCCTTGGCTTCGTCGCAGCCTGCAACGTCGGCAAAGGTCACGGTGTTGTTGTTCTCGTCCAGCATGCGCGCCTTGCTCTTGCCGAAGCTGAAAGCACCGCCCTTGCCGCCGCCTTGCATCTGGCGCATGAAGTACACCCACACGCCGATCAACAGCAGCATGGGGCCCCAGCTGACGAGCAGGGTCATCAGGACCGAGCCTTCTTCGCGGGGCTTGACGTCGAACTTGACGTTGTTGTTGATCAGGTCACCCACGAGCCCGCGATCCAGGTAGGTGGCTGTAGTGCGCACCTTGCGGTCATCGTTGGTCGTAGCCACGATCTCGGTGCCGCCGGGGCTTTCCTGGATGGTGGCGCTCTTGATGCGGTTGCTTCGCACCTCTTCCAGGAACTCGGAGTAACCGACATGGGACGCGCCAGCGCCGCCACGGGTGTCAAATTGTTTGAACACCGTAAACAGCACCATGGCGATGACCAGCCAGACGGCAATTTTTGAAAACCACTGATTGTTCAAGCGGGGCTCCAATGGGGATACAGATAAAACGACTTCCAGCGTGCTCGAAGCGTATTTGCGGTTCATTTTAGGTGTTTCAAGCTGGCTGGTCGCCTATATCCCTCTATAGCAGCCATAGCTTGAATGCGGTCTTGACCCGCGTCAGGGCCGCGCCGGGCGGCTGTGCAGGGCTACCTGAGCCCCATGCCCACCAGAAACGTCTCTGAAGACTTGTCACGCGAGGACTTGGGCTTGATCGGCTTGACCACCTTGAAGGTCTGCCGGAACAGCGCCACCAGGTCGTCGTAGGCCCCGCCGTGGAAGAGTTTCACGACCAAGGCCCCTTCAGGTTTCATATGGTGGATGGAAAAATCAACCGCCAGCTCCACCAGCAGCGCAATGCGCGCCGCATCCGTCGTACCGTTGCCCGACAGGTTGGGAGCCATGTCGGAGACCACCACATCGGCCTTGCCGCCGCCCAGCGCTTCCTGCAGCTGCGCCAGCACCGGCTCCTCGCGAAAATCGCCCAGAATGAACTGCACGCCCTCGATGGGCTCCATGGGCAGCAGATCCAGCGAGATGATCCGGCCATTGAGCGCGCCCACCGCCGCGCCTTCCGGCGACAGGCAGCGGCGCACATACTGGCTCCACGCCCCTGGCGTAGAGCCCAGATCCACCACCGTGGCACCCGGCCGGATGAGCTTGAGCTGCTCGTCTATCTCCTTGAGTTTGTAGGCCGCGCGAGCGCGGTAGCCGTCCTTCTGGGCGGCTTTGACGTAAGGATCGTTGACGTGGCTGTTGAGCCAAGCCTTGTTGACCTTCTTGCTTTTTGTGTTGACTTTCATGCTGGATTCTTTCAGCCTCGATAATACGGCCATGCCCCAAATTCAATTGACTCCCGCCGAGCGCCGGGAACACCGCGCCAACGCACACCACCTGGACCCCGTGGTCCTCATCGGAGGTGACGGCCTGACGGCTGCCGTGCAAAAGGAGGTCAACGCCGGCCTTAACGCACATGGCCTGATCAAGGTCCGTGTCTTCAACGACGACCGCGCCGCACGCGAGCAGATGTATCTGCAGCTGTGCGACGAACTTGGCGCTGCACCCATTCAACACATCGGCAAGCTGCTGGTGCTCTGGCGCCCCATGCCAGAAAAGGAAAAAGCCGTCGACGAGAACCGCATGCCCGGTCCTCGCGATGTCAAGCTGCTCAAGTTCAGCAAGCGCTCCGGCCAAAAGCCCGAGGTCAAGCAGATCCGCGTGCTGGGCAACCAGCGCCTGACGGCAGGTGGCCAGGTCAAGCGCGCCAAGCCCAAGCAGAAGTCGGTCAAGAAGCGCCAGGCAGACTGAGTCCGCCGCATCCATGACCGTAGCATCCCATGCCGCCAGCGTGGCCCAGGCCGCGCAACCGCCCTCCGCCTCCCCCTCTGCGCAGCAGCGCTTCGTGATCTGCATGAAGTGGGGCAAGAAGTACGGTCCGGAGTATGTCAACAGGCTCTACGCCATGGTGCGTCGGCATCTGAAGGGCGATTTTCGCCTTGTCTGCCTGACCGATGACGGCGTGGGGATTCGTGACGAAGTCGAATGCCTGCCCATTCCGCCGCTGAACCTGCCAGCCGGCATTCCCGAGCGCGGCTGGAACAAGCTGGCCACCTTCAGTGCCGACCTGCATGGCCTGCGCGGCACGGCGCTGTTTCTTGACGTGGACGTGGTCATCACCGGGCCGCTGGACGATTTTTTCACCGAGCCCGGCGAATTCCTGATCATCCACGACTACAAGCGTCCCTGGCGCATCACGGGCAATTCCTCGGTGTACCGCTTCGAGCTGGGTGCCCACCCCGAGGTACTGGACTACTTCCGCACGCATTTCGAAGAGATCCGCAGCAGCTTCCGTAACGAACAGGCCTACCTGTCCGACATGCTGCACAAGCAGGGCAAGCTCAAGTACTGGCCGCAGGCCTGGTGCCCCAGCTTCAAGTACCACTGCATTCCCGCATGGCCGACAAACTATTGGAAGCCGCCCTTCGTGCCGGAGGGTGCACGCGTGGTGATCTTCCACGGAGAATGCAACCCGCCTGACGCGTTGGCCGGCCGGCGCAATCGGCGCTTTCGCTATATCCGGCCTGCCACCTGGGTGGCCGAGCACTGGCACGAGTGAGCAGCTCGACCCACAAAAAAACGCCCGCGCTTGCGGGCGTTTTCGTTTGGGATGGTGCCGAACCGGCAGGACCGGGCTCAGGCCGTGGCCTCGGCTTTCACTTGAGACGGACTGCCTATGCGCCACAGCACGACGAGCGCACACAGCCACTGCAGCGCATACATCACCGTGCCCACGCTGTGCCACAGCTTGAGGTTGTCGCGTGCCACGATGCGCGGCGACACGCCGTACTGGACCAGAAATGCCAGCAGCATGCCTGCGATCACAAAGCCCAGACAGGCCTTGGCCCAGGGCTGCAAGACCTGCTCCTTGTTGCGCCGGGACAGGACCAGCAGCACGGCCGCGCAGGCGATGGACACCCAGGTCTGCGCGGCAAACAGCTTGGCTGCCATGAAGCCCGCGACAGCCGGCGTGGGCAATTGGGCGAACAGCATGGGCACGGCCATGAAGCCGATGGCCGACAGACTGCCCCACCACAGGGCAGCAGCCAGCAGGGGAACGCGTTCGTACAGGTTGCTCATGGGCTTAGGCCTTCCTCAATGATCGAGGCACAGGCGCTGACGCATCAGAGGTAGCGCACCGACACCACTTCATAGCGGCGCTCGCCGCCCGGTGCCTGCACGACGGCGGTATCGCCCTCTTCCTTGCCGATCAGCGCGCGCGCGATGGGGCTGGAGACGTTGATCAGGCCCAGCTTGAGGTCGGCCTCGTCCTCGCCGACGATCTGGTACTTGACCGTGTCGCCGCTGTCTTCATCCTCGAGCTCCACCGTTGCACCGAAGACCACGCGGCCACCGGCATCCACGGAAGAGGGATCGATGATCTGGGCAGCCGACAGCTTGCTCTCGACCTCGGCAATGCGGCCTTCGATGAAGCCCTGGCGGTCCTTGGCGGCCTCGTATTCGGCGTTTTCGCTCAGGTCGCCCTGAGCACGTGCCTCGGCGATGGCCTGGATGATGGAGGGACGCTCCACGGTTTTCAGGCGGTGCAGTTCGTCCTTGAGCTTCTCGGCTCCGCGCTTGGTGATGGGAATGGTGGCCATTGAAAAGTCTCCATGTTCAGCGAACGCCGCGCGCTGCGCGGTTTCTTTGGTACAGGCGGGCCGGCGACTTTGCGGCTGGACCTGCACCCCAAAAGCAAACCGCCGCACGTTGCCGCGCGGCGGTTTCATCGAATGATTCGTTCCATTATGCCGTGTTTACCCACCCGAAATGGTGGGATAACCCGGCGGCACTGTCGGACAGTGCCGCTCGCTGCGCGCCATCAAAAAACAGGCGCAGCGGCAATGGAAGGATCTCAGGCAGCCTGCAGTTGGGCGTGCAATTCCTGGACCGAGTGCACGTCCATGTTGCCCATGGACTTCATGCCTTCGACGGCAGCTTCTGCACCGAAGATGGTCGTGAAGGTGGTCACACGCGCCAGCAGGGCGCTGGTACGGATGGCACGCGAGTCGGCGATGGCGTTGCGGCGCTCCTCCACCGTGTTGATGACCATGGCGATCTCGCCGTTCTTGATCATGTCCACGATGTGGGGGCGGCCCTCGGTCACCTTGTTGACGAGCTGCACCTCGATGCCGGCCTCGGAGATGGCCGCTGCCGTGCCGCGCGTGGCGCACAGCACGAAGCCCATCGCTGCCAGTTCCTTGGCCACGGCCACGGCACGCGGCTTGTCGGCGTTCTTCACGGTCAGGAAAACCTTGCCCTGGGTCGGCAGCGTGACGCCGGCGCCCAGTTGGCTCTTGACGAAGGCTTCGCCAAAGGTCTTGCCCACGCCCATGACTTCGCCAGTGGACTTCATCTCTGGGCCGAGGATGGTGTCCACGCCAGGGAACTTCACGAACGGGAAGACGGCTTCCTTGACGCTGAAGTACGGCGGCGTGACTTCCTTGGTGATGCCCTGCTGGGCCAGCGTGTCGCCGGCCATGCAGCGTGCAGCCACCTTGGCCAGCTGGATGCCGGTCGCCTTGGAGACGAAGGGCACGGTGCGCGAGGCGCGCGGGTTGACTTCCAGCACGTAGATCACGTCGCCGTCGGCCGTTTCCTTGATGGCGAACTGCACGTTCATCAGGCCGACCACGCTCAGCGCGTTGGCCATGGCGGCAGTCTGGCGCTTGATCTCGGCCACGGTCTCGGGCTTGAGGTAGTAAGGCGGCAGCGAGCAGGCGGAATCGCCCGAATGCACGCCAGCCTGCTCGATGTGCTCCATCACGCCGCCGATGAAGACGGCGCCTTCGCGGTCGCGCACGCAGTCCACATCGCACTCGATGGCGTTGGACAGGAAGTGGTCCAGCAGCACGGGCGAGTCGTTGCTGACCTTGACGGCTTCGCGCATGTAGCGCTCCAGGTCGCGCTGCTCGTGCACGATTTCCATGGCACGGCCACCCAGCACGTAGCTGGGACGCACGACCAGGGGGTAGCCCAGGCCGGCCGCCTTTTCCAGCGCTTCGGGCTCGGTACGGGCCGTGGCATTGGGCGGCTGGCGCAGGCCCAGCTCATGCAGCAGCTTCTGGAAGCGCTCGCGGTCTTCGGCCGCGTCGATCATGTCGGGCGTGGTGCCGATGATGGGCACGCCTTCCTTTTCAAGACCCAGGGCGAGCTTCAGGGGCGTCTGGCCGCCGTACTGCACGATGACGCCAACAGGCTTTTCGACAGCCACGACTTCGAGCACGTCTTCCAGCGTCAGCGGCTCGAAGTACAGGCGGTCCGACGTGTCGTAGTCGGTGGACACGGTCTCGGGGTTGCAGTTGACCATGATGGTTTCATAGCCGTCCTCGCGCATGGCGAGCGCAGCATGCACGCAGCAGTAGTCGAACTCGATGCCCTGGCCGATGCGGTTCGGGCCACCGCCCAGCACCATGATCTTTTTCTTGTTCGTCGGCTCGGCTTCGCACTCCTCGTCATAGGTGGAGTACATGTAGGCCGTGTCGGTGGCGAACTCGGCAGCGCAGGTGTCCACACGCTTGAACACGGGGCGCACGCCCAGTGCCTTGCGGGCCTCGCGCACGGCCTTTTCATTGCTGTGCAGCAGCTTGGCCAGGCGACGGTCGGAGAAGCCCTTTTGCTTGAGCGTGCGCAGCGTGGTGGCGTCCAGTGCGGCCAGCGCGGCATCGCCCTTTTCCTCGTAGACCTGGTCCAGCTCGAGTTCGATCTTCACGATCTCTTCGATCTGCACGAGGAACCACTTGTCGATCTTGGTGATGTTGTGCACCTCGTCCAGCGTCCAGCCGGCAGCGAAGGCATCGCCCACATACCAGATGCGGTCCGGACCTGGCTCGCCGAGTTCCTTTTCGAGGATTTCGCGGTCCTGGGTCTTTTCGTTCATGCCGTCCACGCCGACTTCCAGGCCGCGCAGCGCCTTCTGGAAGGACTCCTGGAAGGTACGGCCAATGGCCATGACCTCGCCCACGGACTTCATCTGCGTGGTCAGGCGGTTGTCGGCAGCGGGGAACTTCTCGAACGCGAAACGCGGGATCTTGGTGACCACGTAGTCGATCGAGGGCTCGAACGACGCAGGCGTCTTGCCGCCCGTGATGTCGTTCTTGAGTTCGTCCAGCGTGTAGCCCACGGCCAGCTTGGCAGCGACCTTGGCGATGGGGAAGCCCGTGGCCTTGGAGGCCAGCGCCGAGGAACGCGACACGCGCGGGTTCATCTCGATGACGATCATGCGGCCGTCCTTCGGATTCACCGAGAACTGCACGTTGGAGCCGCCCGTGTCCACACCGATCTCGCGCAGCACCGCCAGCGAGGCGTTGCGCATGATCTGGTATTCCTTGTCGGTCAGCGTCTGCGCGGGTGCCACGGTGATCGAGTCGCCGGTGTGCACGCCCATGGGGTCCAGGTTCTCGATGGAGCAGATGATGATGCAGTTGTCCGCCTTGTCGCGGACGACTTCCATTTCGTACTCCTTCCAGCCGAGCAGCGATTCCTCGATCAGCAGCTCATTGGTCGGGGACGCTTCCAGGCCGCGCTTGCAGATGGTCTCGAACTCTTCGGGGTTGTAGGCAATGCCGCCGCCCGTGCCGCCCAGCGTGAAGCTGGGGCGGATGACGGTGGGAAAGCCCATTTCCTTTTGCACGGCCCAGGCTTCGTCCATCGAATGGGCGATGCCCGAGCGCGCCGAACCCAGGCCGATGCGCGTCATCGCATCCTTGAACTTGAGGCGGTCCTCGGCCTTGTCGATGGCCTCGGGAGTTGCGCCGATCAGCTCGACCTTGTACTTGTGCAGCACGCCGTTGCGCCACAGGTCCAGCGCGCAGTTCAGCGCGGTCTGGCCGCCCATGGTCGGCAGGATGGCGTCGGGACGCTCCTTGGCGATGATCTTCTCGACCGTCTGCCAGGTGATGGGCTCGATGTAGGTGACGTCGGCCGTGGCCGGGTCGGTCATGATCGTGGCAGGGTTGCTGTTGATCAGGATGACCTTGTAGCCCTCTTCGCGCAACGCCTTGCAGGCCTGCACGCCGGAGTAGTCAAACTCGCAGGCCTGGCCGATGACGATGGGACCGGCGCCAATGATCAGAATGCTTTTGAGGTCGGTGCGCTTAGGCATTTTTGTGTTTCTCCATCAGCGCCGTGAAGCGGTCAAACAGGTAGGCGATATCGTGCGGGCCGGGCGAAGCCTCGGGGTGGCCCTGGAAGCAGAACGCAGGCTTGTCCTTGTGCTCAAGGCCTTGCAGCGTGCCGTCGAACAGGCTGATGTGCGTGGCGCGCAGCGTGTCGGGCAGGGACTCCATCTCCACGGCAAAACCGTGGTTCTGGCTGGTGATGCTGACCCGGCCGTTGTCCAGGTCCTTGACGGGATGGTTGGCGCCGTGGTGGCTGTTGGCCATCTTGAAGGTCTTGGCGCCGGCGGCCAGGGCCATGATCTGGTGACCCAGGCAGATGCCGAAGACGGGCTTGCCGGACTCCACCAGCTCCTTGGTGGCGGCAATGGCGTAGTCGCAGGGCTCCGGGTCACCAGGGCCGTTGGACAGGAAAACGCCGTCGGGGTTGAGTGCCAGCACATCCTTGGCGGGCGTCTTGGCCGGCACCACGGTCAGCTTGCAGCCGCGCTCGGCCAGCATGCGCAGGATGTTGAACTTCACGCCGAAGTCATAGGCCACCACATGGAAACGCGGGGCCTGCTGCTGGCCGTAGCCTTCGCCCAGCTTCCACTCGGTTTCCGTCCATTCGTACTGTTGGGCGGCGCTCACCACCTGGGCCAGATCCAGGCCCTTCATGCTGGGGGCCGCCTTGGCCGCAGCCAGTGCCTCGTCGATGCGCGCCTGGGTCACTTCTTCGCCAGCGGCCAAACCGACGATGGCGCCGTTTTGTGCGCCCTTGTCGCGCAGCAGCCGTGTGAGCTTGCGCGTGTCGATGTTGGCAATCGCCACCGTGCCGCTGCGCGTGAGGTAGTCGGGCAGGGTCTCGGACTTGCGGAAGTTGCTGGCCAGCAGCGGAAGGTTCTTGATGATCAGGCCCGCCGCATGGACCTTGCCAGCCTCGACATCCTCTGCGTTGACGCCGTAGTTGCCGATGTGCGGATACGTGAGCGTCACGATCTGCTGGCAGTAGCTGGGGTCGGTGAGGATTTCCTGGTAGCCGGTGATTGCCGTGTTGAAAACGACTTCACCAACCGTGGTGCCTTGCGCACCGATCGAGTTGCCAACAAAGACCGTGCCGTCTGCGAGCGCCAGGATGGCGGATGGGAATGCTCCCTTGAGAGACAAAAGCACTGGGTTCTCCGGTTCTAATTACGGTTACGCCCAGCGTGCCGCACGGACGGATCCGGGCGGGTTATAGCTTGTCTGCAGGGGGTGGCGAGGAAGCGTCGCTAGGCGTAGTGTGGAATGCTTGAAAGCCGCCCATTATAGGCTGGTCGTGCTTCAGCCTCCTGACAGGAGGCGGGATTACCCTTGACGTGAGCCGGCACTCACGCTGCTTGCGTGCAGGCATATCGCCGCTGCAGCAGCCACGTTCAGCGACTCCTCACCGCCCGGCTGGCCGATGCGCACATGCTGCGCTGCCCGCTGCATCAGCGCCTCGCCAACGCCCTGCCCTTCATGGCCCATGGCCCAGGCACAAGGCCAGGGCAGCGCGGCATTTTGGATCAGTTCGCCCTGATGGGAACTGGTCACGATCAGGGGCAAGCCAAGCGCATCCAGGTCTTCGGGCGAGGCCGACTCGACCAGTTGCAGACCGAAATGCGCCCCCATGCCGGCGCGCAGCACCTTCTGGCTCCACAGCGCAGCCGTGCCCTTCAGGGCCACGATCTGGCTGAAACCGAAGGCAGCGGCACTGCGCAGGATGGAGCCCACGTTGCCTGCGTCCTGCACGCGATCCAACACCACCGTGGCCACGCCGGCACGGATGACCGCCGATGCCTGCCAGTCCATCAGAAAACCGATGCGCGCCGGGGACTCCAGGCCGCTGACTTCGGCAAACAGGGCATCCGCCAGCACCACGCACTTGCCCGCGCCCTGCAACCATTCCAGCGGCACCAGCGGCCAGAAGGATTCAGCCACCACGGCCACGGAGGGCTGCATGCCACGCGCCAGCGCGGCACGGCACAGATGGTCTCCCTCCAGCCAGACGCGCGCTTGCTTGCGGTAGGCCCCACTGTCCTGGACAAGCCTGCGCAAATCCTTGACCAGGACGTTGTCACGGGACTGGATCAATGTGGCGGCGGGTTGTCGGCTCATGGTGAGGCTTTCGGGCAAAGGGAACAGCGCGCCACGGGCGCAGAAAGAAACGGCAAGGCGCTCAGGCCGACAGCAGCAAGGCTTGCGCGCCCTGCGCCGCAGCTGCCACGCGGGCAGCGGCCAGAGGCTCGGCCATGCGGGCAATGCTCACGACATGGGCCACCGGCGCGAAGGTTCGCCGGTGCTCCTCGCAGGCACCGTGCAGGCGCAGCGCCGCAAGGTGGGCCGCCGTGCCGTAGCCCTTGTGGCCGTCGAAGCCGTATTCCGGATATTGCTCATGCAGCCGTTCGCACCAGCGGTCACGCGTGACCTTGGCCAGAATGGAGGCGGCCGAGATGGCCTGCACCAGCGAGTCCCCCTTGACGATGGCCTCGGCCTGCACATCCAGCACGGGCAGCTGGTTGCCATCCACCAGCACGAGCACCGGCTTCAGGCGCAGGCCCAGCACCGCGCGGCGCATGGCCAGCAGCGTGGCCTGCAGGATGTTCAGGCGATCAATCTCTTCGACCGAGGCCTCGGCAATGCTGCAGCACAGCGCCTTGGCACGGATCTCGTCATAGAGTGCCTCGCGGCGCGCAGCCGTGAGCTTCTTGGAATCGTTCAGGCCCTCGATGGGATTGAGATCGTCAAGAATGACAGCAGCGGCCACGACAGGGCCGGCCAACGGGCCGCGGCCCGCTTCGTCCACGCCCGCAACCAACCCCGGCGGATGCCAGGGCAGGCACGCCTGTTCAGGCGGCAGTGGGGGCAATGATTTTCTCGATCGCATGGGCGGCCAGTTCGGCAGTATCGCGCCGCAATTCATGGTGCAGCGCTGTGAAGCGCTGTACCAGCGCCTCGACGGTTGAAGGGGAATGTTCGCACGCCTGCAGCCATTGCAGCACAGCCGCGCTCAGCGCCTGGGGCGTTGCCGCATCCTGGATCAGCTCGGGCACGACGAAATCGCCGCACAGGATGTTGGGCAGGCCCACCCAGGGCTGCAACTGCTTGCCACGCATCAGGCGCCAGCTCCAGGGGTGCATGTTGTAGCCAATCACCATGGGACGCTTGTACAACGCGGCTTCCAGCGTAGCCGTGCCGCTGGCGATCAACGTCACGTCGCAGGCTGCCAATGCATCATGGGACTGGCCGCGCACGATGTGCAGCGACGAGGCCATGCCGGACTCCTGGGCAATGCGCCGCAACTCGTCCAGTTGCGAAGGCACGGCAGGCACTACTATTTTAATAGCTGGCAGCGCCTTCCGGACCAAAGCTGCAGCCTGAAAGAAACGGGCTGCAAGATAGCGGATTTCGGAGCGTCGGCTGCCGGGCAGCACGGCCAGCACCAGACCATCTTCCGGCAGACCCAGCCGACGGCGCGCGGCGGCACGGTCGGGCTGCAGCGGAATCACGCTGGCCAGGGGATGGCCCACGTAGGTGGCATCTATGCCGTGACGGGCCAGCAACTCGGGCTCGAAGGGAAAGATGCACAGCACATGGTCGGCCGCACGCCGGATTTTCTCGACGCGATCGGCACGCCAGGCCCAGATCGAGGGGCAGACGAAATGCACGGTCTTGATGCCCGCAGCCCGCAGATCGGCCTCCAGGCCCAGGTTGAAGTCGGGCGCATCGATGCCGACAAAAACGGCTGGCGGCTGCTTGAGCAGGCGCTGGCGCAACTGCCGGCGGATGTTCAGAATCTCGGCCAGCCGGCGAAACACTTCCCAGCTGTAGCCATGCACGGCCAGCCGCTCGCAGGACCACCATGCCTCAAAACCGCGCTGCTGCATTTGGGGCCCGCCGATGCCAAAGGCCGAAGCCTCGGGCCAGCGGGCCTGCAGCCCACCCAGGAGCAAGGACGCCAGCAGGTCGCCTGAGGTTTCCCCGGCGACCATGGCAATCGATGGACTCAGGCGCGCCAATGGCGCCGCGTTCTCTGTCATGCCGTCCTTTCGCGCGCCGGATCAGCGCGCAATGCCCCGGGTCGAAGCGGCCAGAAAATCCAGCATCAGCGATACATCGGCAGCGGCCTCGGGCTGCTCGCCAGCCAGCGCTCCAATGGCGTCGCGCGCGGCCTCCAGGGTCAGCCCCTGGCGATACAGCAGACGGTGCATCTGCTTGATGGCCTGGATACGCTGCGGCCCGAATCCGCGCCGGCGCAGGCCTTCGATATTGAAGCCACGCACGGCCAGGGGATTGCCATCAACCATCATGAAGGGCGGCACATCCTGCGAGATATGGCTGGCAAAGCCCGCCATGGCATGGGCGCCCACCTTGGTGAACTGGTGCACGCCCGTCAGGCCGCCTAGGATCACATGGTCGCCCACATGCACGTGGCCGGCCAGGGTGGCATTGTTGGCCAGGATGGTGTGGCTGCCCACGACGCAGTCGTGGGCCACATGCACATAGGCCATGATCCAGTTGTCGTCGCCGATGGCCGTGACACCCTGGTCCTGCACGGTGCCGGTGTTGAAGGTACAGAACTCGCGCACCGTGTTGCGGTCACCGATGACAAGCCGCGTGGGCTCGCCTGCGTACTTCTTGTCCTGAGGCTGCGCGCCCAGGGACGCGAACTGGAAAATCCGGTTGTCGCAACCAATGCGGGTATGGCCTTCGACAACGCAATGCGCGCCAATCGTGGTGCCGGCGCCGATTTCCACATGCGGCCCGATGACGGCATAGGGGCCGACCGACACCGATGAATCCAGCTGTGCAGCGGAATCTATCAGTGCCGTGGGATGGATGCGTTCAATGCCAGCCATGCGCCCGTCAGCCCACGTTGCGCATGGTGCACATCAGCTCGGCTTCGCAAGCCACTTCGTCCTCGACGCGGGCCACGCCCTTGAACTTCCAGATGCCGCCGCGAACGCGGTCGATGGTGATCTCCAGCACCAACTGGTCGCCCGGCTCCACGGGGCGCTTGAAGCGCGCACCGTCGATGCCCACGAAGTAGTAGATGTTGTTTTCGTCGGGAACCTGGCCCATGGCATCGAAGGCCAGCAGGCCGGCAGCCTGCGCCAGCGCCTCCAGGATGAGCACGCCCGGCATGACGGGACGGCCTGGGAAATGGCCCATGAAATAGGGCTCGTTGAACGTGACGTTCTTGATCGCCTTGATGCGTGTATTGCGCTCAAGCTCCGTGACCTTGTCCACCAGCAGGAAGGGGTAGCGGTGGGGCAGTTGCTTGAGAATTGCGTGAATATCCATCATTGCGTTCCGTTATGGCCTTGATCCGCCGATTGCTGCAGTTGCCGCTCCAGGGCCTTGATGCGATCGCGCATGGAGTGCAGCTGCTTCAGCGTCGCAGCATTTTTTTCCCATTTGGCGTTTTCATCCACGGGAAACATGCCCGTGTAAACACCTGATTGTGTCAGCGAACGGGTCACTACCGTCGCTGCCGAAATATGCACCCTGTCGGCCAGCTGCAGATGGCCCAGCACGATGGCGCCGCCTCCCACGGTGCAATGCGCGCCAATGCGCGCGCTGCCGGCCACCCCCACGCAACCGGCCATGGCCGTATGCTTGCCGACGTGCACGTTGTGACCGATCTGGATCAGGTTGTCGAGCTTGACCCCGTCCTCGATCACCGTGTCGTCCAGCGCTCCGCGGTCTATGCAGGTATTGGCGCCGATTTCCACATCGTCGCCGATCCGCACGCCACCGAGCTGCTCGATCTTCACCCATGCTCCGTTCTCGGGCGCAAACCCGAAGCCGTCCGCTCCCAGCACCACGCCGGAATGCAGCAGACAGCGCGCCCCCACATGGCAGTTCTCGCCAATGGTGACGCGCGACTTGAGCACGGTGTGGGCACCGATGGTGGCACCCTCTTCAACCACGCAGAGCGGGCCGATCGTGGCAGAGGCATCAACGATGGCACTCTCATGCACCACCGCGCTTGGATGAATACCGGCCGGCGCCACAGACCTGCAGTTCCGCTTCCACCACTGCGTGGCCCTGGCGAAGTAGGCATACGGGTCAGGGACCACGATGCAGGCACCCCGCTGCTGCGCCAGCTCACGCATGGCGGGCGCCACAATAACGCAGGCCGCCTCGGAGGCGGCCAGTTGCTGGCGGTAGCGGGGGTTGCTCAGAAAACTGAGATCCCCGGCCCCGGCGGAATCCAGCGGCGCGATGCGGGAGATGGGCATCTCCCTGTCGCCACCGACCAGTTCGCCACCAAGTGCATCGAGGATCTGACCCAACAATACGCTCACGGCATGCAGCCCTGGACGCTGGCTTACTTGCCGCCGCCGTTCAGCGCCTTGATCACTTTGTCAGTGATGTCGTACTTGGGATTGATGTAGACGGCTTCCTGGAGGATGACGTCGTACTTCTCGGCTTCCGCAACTTGCTTGACCACCTTGTTGGCGCGCTCCAGCACTTGGGCCAGTTCCTCGTTCTTGCGGGAGTTCAGGTCTTCCTGGAACTCACGGCGCTTGCGCTGGAACTCGCGGTCCTGGTCCACCAGCTGACGCTGGCGGGAGACGCGCTGGCTTTCGGCCATGGTGGGCGCTTCACGCTCGAACTTCTCCGAAGCGCTCTTGAGCGTATTGCCCTGGTCGACCAGTTCCTTCTCACGCTTGGAGAATTCCTGCTCCAGCTTGGACTGCGCAGCCTTGGCAGTCGACGCTTCACGGAAGATGCGGTCCGTGTTCACAAAGCCGGCCTTGAACTCTTGAGCGTGCGCAGAAACAGCCATGGCGCCAAGCAGCACAGCCAGGGAAAAATGGCTAGATAGAGATTTCATTAGAAAGAGGTTCCGATTTGGAATTGCAGTCGCTGGATTTTATCCCCGGTCTGCTTGCGGATGGGTTGAGCAAAGGCGAGACGCAGGGGGCCCAGCGGGGAAATCCAGCTGATGCCAAGGCCCGTGGAAGCACGCAGCTCCCCGAGATCGAAGTTCT
This sequence comes from Delftia sp. ASV31, assembly GCF_016428765.1. Classification (NCBI taxonomy): domain Bacteria; kingdom Pseudomonadati; phylum Pseudomonadota; class Betaproteobacteria; order Burkholderiales; family Comamonadaceae; genus Delftia; species Delftia sp. ASV31. The sequence continues at coordinate 15,506 of NZ_JAELTK010000002.1, read as the reverse complement.
GGTTGGCGCCGTAGACATTACCCACATCGAGGAATGTAAAAAGACGCAAAGTCCTGTCATTGCCGGCTCCGGGGAACGGAACCATGAACTCGGCGTTCAAAGTCACCTTCTTGGAGCCGCCCAGGGCAATGTTCTCTGCGGAGTCGCGCGGACCCAGCGAGCCCTGCTCGAAGCCACGCACCGAGCCCAGACCACCCGAGAAGAAGTTCTTGAACAACGGGAACGGACGGCCATTGAGGCCCTTGCCATAACCGAGTTCACCGTTCAAGGCCAGCGTGTACTTCTTGCTCAGCGGGATGTACTGCTGAATCTGGTAGTTGGCTCGCACATAGCGGGCCTCGCCACCCACCGACCATTCGGTGTTCAGGCGCTGGTAGAGACCCGAATTGGGCGCCAGCGCGCTGTCACGGCTGTCACGCGACCAGCCCAGAGTCAGCGGAATGCCGGTGTTGGCATAGCCGTACTTGTCGGCATAGTCCTTGTACGCCTGGGGCAGGTAGGTACCGGGCTTGATTTCCGAGCGCTCCACGCCACCGCCGAAATACACGGTGTCAATCTCACTGAAGGGCACGCCAAAGCGAACGCTGCCGCCCGAGGTGACGATCTTGTAGGCCGCATCGTCGTAGTAGGGACGGTCGGTGCGGTAGTACAGGTCGTAGGTGCGCGAGATGCCGGTGTCCGTGAAATACGGGTCCGTGGTGGACAGCACCATGGTGCGACGGTACTTGCTGGTATTCACGTCCACGCCCAGGTAGTTGCCCGAGCCGAACACGTTTTCCTGCTTGATGCCGAACGACAGCGAAACCTTTTCGGCACTGGAGAAGCCCGCACCCAGTTGCAGCGAACCCGTGGGCTTTTCAGCCACCGAGATGACCAGATCCACCTGGTCAGGCGAGCCCGCCACCTCCTGGGTCTCGACATTGACTTCGGTGAAGAAGCCCAGGCGGTCCACGCGGTCGCGCGACAGGCGGATCTTGTCGCCGTCATACCAGGAAGCTTCGTATTGGCGGAATTCGCGGCGGATCACTTCGTCACGCGTGCGATTGTTGCCGCTGACGTTGATACGGCGCACATAGGCGCGGCGCGACGGCTCGGCATGCAGTACCAAGGCCACGCGGTTGGTCGCACGGTCGATGTCCGGCACGGCCTCGACGCGTGCAAAGGCAAAGCCGAAGTTGCCGAAGTACTCGGTGAAGGCCTTGGTCGTCGCCGTGACCTGGTCGGCGTTGTAGGGCTCGCCCGGCTTGATCTTGACCAGGGACTTGAACTCGTCGTCGCGGTCGAGGTAGTTGCCCTCCAGCTTGACGCCGGAGACGACGAAACGCTCGCCTTCATGGATGTTCAGGGTCAGCGAGATGGTCTGCTTGTCGGGCGAGATGGCCACCTGGGTGGAGTCCACGCGGAACTCCAGGTAGCCACGCTGCAGGTAGTACGAGCGCAGCGTTTCCAGGTCGGCGTTGAGCTTGTTGCGCGCATAGCGGTCCGACTTGGTGTACCAGCTCATCCAGTTGCCGGTGTCCTGATCGAACAGGTCCTTGAGCGTGGATTCGCTGAAGGCCTTGTTGCCGACGATGTGGATCTCGTTGATGCGGGCCGGATCGCCCTCGGTCACCGTGAAGGTCAGGTTGACGCGGTTGCGCTCGATGGGCGTGACCGTGGTGACGACCTCCGCGCCATAAAGGCTGCGGTTGATGTACTGGCGCTTGAGTTCCTGCTCGGCACGGTCGGCCAGGGCCTTGTCGAAGGGACGACCTTCTGCCAGGCCCACATCGCGCATGGCCTTTTGCAGGGTTTCCTTGTCGAACTCCTTGGTGCCGGCGAAGTTCACCTCGGCGATGGTCGGTCGTTCTTCGACGACGACAACGAGCACGTTGCCATTGGCTTCGAGGCGGATGTCCTTGAACAATCCCAGCGCGAACAGCGAGCGGATCGCAGCTGCGCCCTTGTCATCGTCATACTGGTCGCCCACGCGCAGCGGGATGGATGCGAAGACCGTGCCCGGCTCCACGCGCTGCAGGCCTTCGATGCGGATGTCCTGTACCCGGAAGGGCTCCAGCGCCCAGGCTGCATTGGCAGCCAAAACCATGGCAGCCAGGGTCGATGCAGCGCGCACGCCCAGGCGATTGATACGTTTAGTCATGAATGGATTTGCCGCCGCTGCGGCTTGCCGAAAACGGCTGAAAAGTTAGCCCCAAAGCCGGTTGATATCGTTGAAAAAGGCGACGGACATCATCATCATCAAAACCGCCACGCCTGCACGCTGCAAGCGCCCGGCCCAGACTTCCGACACGCTTCGGCCAGTCACGCCCTCCCAAAGATAATACATCAGGTGCCCGCCATCGAGCACCGGCAGGGGGAGCAAGTTGAGAACCCCCAGGCTGATGCTTATCAGCGCCAGGAACGAGAGGTATTGAACCAGGCCCATGCTGGCCGAGCGCCCCGCATAGTCGGCAATGGTCAAGGGGCCGCTGATGTTCTTGAGCGATGCCTCGCCTATCACCATGCGGCCCATCATGCGCAGCGTCAGCGACGAAAGCTCCCAGGTGCGCTGCACGCCAGCCCACAGGCCTTCCAGCGGACCGCGCTGCACCAGAGCCATCTCGGGAGCGCTGCCGATGTAGGCACTGATGCGGGCAATGCTCTCCTTGCCATCTTCCGAGCGGCCCAGATCAGGCAGCACGGGAATCTGCAGTTGCCTGCCATCGCGCTCCACCAGCCAGACCTGCTGCTGGACCTGGCCCGATGCACCCATCTTGCGGATGAGATTGCGCAGTTGGGTGCCATCATCCACCGGGGTGCTGCCCACGCGCAGCACCAGGTCGCCCTGGCGCAGGCCGGCCTTTTCGGCGGCACCACCGGCAATCACCTTGTCCAGCACGGGCTGCGTCCAGGGTCCCAACAGGCCCAGGCGCTCGAAGAAGGCGGCATCGGGCTCGCCCTGCACCTGCCCGGCCAGCGCCAGCCGCAGTTCGGACGGAGCGGTGCGCCGGCCCTGGAGCACTTCCATGCGCACCGACTCATCATCGAGCGCGGCGCGCGTCAGTGTCCAGCGCAGATCATTGATGGAGCGGACCTCTTCCCACTCCTGGTCGCCCAAGGCGATGCGCAGCACGCGATCACCGCCCTGCACGCCCGCCATCTGCAGCACCGTGCCCGCCGGCGGCGTGGCCAATCGCGCCACGGGCTCCTGCATGCCCATCCAATTGACGATGGCCAGCAGCGCAATGGCCAGCACGAGATTGGCCACCGGGCCTGCCGCCACGATGGCCGCACGTGACCGCAGCGGCTGGGTGTTGAATGCCAGATGGCGCTGGTCGGCAGGGACTTCACCCTCACGCTCGTCGAGCATGCGCACATAGCCGCCAAGCGGCAGTGCACCGATGACGAATTCCGTGTCCGAACCTTTGCGCTTCCAGCGCAGGATGGGGCGACCGAAGCCGACGGAAAACCGAAGCACCTTCACGCCGCAGGCCACAGCGACGCGGTAGTGGCCCCACTCGTGGACGGCAATCAGCACGCCCAGCGCGACCACGAATGCAACTACGGTCAGCAACAATTGATACTCCTTTGAATCCAATGCGCACCTGGATACCGCCGCAGGCCCACCGAGAAACCCGGTCTGGCCCGCGAAGCCGGCATTACAGCTGCCACTGCCGCGCCACGGTGTGCGCGATTTCGCGGGCCTGGGCGTCCAGGGCCAGCAGATCGTCCAAGCTGCCCAGTGTAGGCGGCAGCAAGGTTTCGAGAGTGCGCAAATTCACAGCGTGGATACGGTCAAATGCCAGGCGTCGCTCCAGGAAGGCGGCAACGGCGACTTCATTGGAAGCATTGAGAACCGCCGTAGTTCCCTCGCTGGCGAGCAGCGCCTGCCAGGAAAGATGCAGGCCCGGAAAGCGCACGGCATCCGCCTCTTCAAAGGTCAGGGCCGACAGCTTCGCGAAATCCAGGGGCGCCGCGCCGCTGGCGATGCGCCGTGGCCAAGCCAGGCCGCAGGCGATGGGCACGCGCATGTCGGGCGTGCCCAGTTGTGCCAGCACCGAGGCATCCTTGAACTGCACCATGGAGTGCACGATCTGCTGCGGGTGGATGACGACCTTGATCTTGTCGGGAGCCATGTCGAACAGCCAGCGTGCCTCGATCACCTCCAGCGCCTTGTTCATCATGGTCGCCGAGTCCACGGAGATCTTGCGCCCCATGGAGAAGTTCGGGTGCGCGCAGGCCTGCTCCGGCGTGATCTCGGACAAGGTGGCCGGATCGCGCAGGCGAAAGGGTCCGCCCGACGCCGTGAGCAGCAGACTGTCCACGCGATCGGGCCAGCTGGCTCGGTCTTCCGGCAGGCACTGGAAAATGGCCGAATGCTCGCTGTCTATGGGCAGCAGAGTCGCGCCGTGGCGCTTGACCGTGTCCATGAAGAGTGCGCCGCCAACGACCAGAGCCTCCTTGTTGGCCAGCAACAGGCGCTTGCCCGCGCGCGCGGCCGCCAGGCAAGGCGCAAGGCCCGCCGCACCGACGATGGCAGCCATGACGGCATCGACCTCGGGATGCGAGGCGATCTGCTCCAGCGCGTCTGGCGACTGCAGCACTTCGGTCGCCAGCCCATTGCTGCGCAGTTGCTCAGCCAGCAGCTTCGCGTGTGGCGCGCTGGCCATGACGGCATAGGCGGGCTTGAATTCGGCGCACTGGCGCAGCATCAGGTCCACTTGCGTGGCCGCGCTGAGTGCAAAGACCTCGTAGTGCTCGCGGTGGCGCGCCACCACGTCCAGCGTATTGGTACCGATGGAGCCCGTGGAGCCCAGGACGGTGATTTTCTGCTTCATGAATGCGCGAAAGAGGAAAGCATCATGGCCAGCGGCAGGGTCGGCAGCAGGGCATCGACGCGATCAAGCACACCGCCATGGCCGGGCAGCAGACCACTGCTGTCCTTGACGCCCACGCTGCGCTTGACCAGGGATTCGACCAGGTCGCCGACCACGCTCATCGCGGCCATGAACACAACCGCCAGCAGCAGGAACCAGGCCCCGCGCGCCAACAGCAACGAATAGAAACTGGGCACGGCCACCGCGTAGTGGCGGTCCGCCCAGACCCAGGCCAAGGCCAGCACCAGCACGCCGGCCATGCCGCCCCACACGCCTTCCCAGCTCTTGCCGGGACTGATGGACGGCGCGAGCTTGGACTTGGTGAATTTCAGGCCCAGGGTCCGGCCTGCGAAATAGGCAAAGACATCGGCCACCCAGACCAGCACCAGCACCGACAGCAGGAAGTTGATGCCCGTCATGCGCGCCTGCACCACGGCCACCCAGGCCAGCCACAGGGCCAGCACTCCGCCAACCAGTCGCACAGGCCCCGCAATGCGCGGCCAGCCGGCCACGCCTGCGCGCAGCAGCGCCGCGCCGCCCAGCACCCAGGCGGAGCCAGCGACCACCCAGACCGCGGCCAGGGGACGCTCCAGCCAGCCCGCGGCCCAGGTCCCCACGCACATCGCCGTGCAGATGGCACCTATGCCGATGGCACCAGCGGAGCCAAAGCCGTTGAGACGGCCCCATTCCCAGGCACCCGCTGCCATGAGCACGAGCACCACCACGGCGAACGGAACGCCCGTCGGATAGAACAGCGCAGGCAGCAAGATGGCCAGCAGGATCAGGGCGGTGATGACTCGCTGCTTGAGCATGGCTCCCCCTTGTTCAGGTCGTCTGTTGATGGGACGACTTCGATTGTGATTGGTGTACTTGCGCGGAGGTCTGGCCGAAGCGCCGCTCGCGCGAAGTGAAGGCGGCAATGGCCTCGTCCAGGCAGGCCTCGTCGAAATCAGGCCACAGGCTGGCACTGAAGAAGAGCTCTGAATACGCGGCCTGCCACAACAGGAAGTTGCTGATGCGCATCTCCCCGCCAGTGCGGATCAGCAGGTCCGGGTCGGGCACATGGGCCAGCGCGAGTGCGCGGTCCAGGCTCTGCGGGGTGATGGGCTCGCCCTGCTCTGCCAGCCGGGCTGCGGCCTGGGCAATGTCCCAGCGCCCGCCGTAGTTGAAGCAGACATTGAGCACCAGGCGGTTGTTGTGTGCGGTGACCTGCTCGGCCTGGGCCAGGCCTGCACACACTTTCTCGCTCAGGCCACTGCGGTCGCCGATGAAGTGCAGGCGCACGCCATCGCGGCTCAGTTGCTGCACTTCCTTGGCAAGGGCATTGGCCAGCAGGCCCATGAGACCGGAAACCTCCTCTTCGGGGCGGTTCCAGTTCTCGGAAGAGAAAGCGAAGACGGTCAGGACCTGCACGCCGCGCTGGACGCAGGCGCGGGCACAGCGGCGCAGCGATTCCACGCCCTGCTTGTGGCCGGCCAGTCGCGGCAGAAAGCGGCGATTGGCCCAGCGTCCATTGCCATCCATGATGACGGCAATATGGCGCGGCACCGCGCCGGAGTCTTGGTTTGTCAAAGGTACAGGCCCTGAGGCAAGCGAGGCAGAACGCCTCAGACCGCCATGATGTCTTGTTCCTTGGCAGCCACCAGCGCGTCGATCTCGGTGATGTGCTTGTCGGTCATCTTCTGGACATCGGCTTCGCAACGCTTTTGGTCGTCTTCCGAGGCTTCCTTGTCCTTGACCAGCTTCTTGACGGCTTCGTTGGCGTCGCGGCGCAGGTTGCGCACGGCGATCTTGGAAGCTTCGCCTTCGTTGCGGGCCAGCTTGGTCATTTCCTTGCGGCGTTCCTCGCTCATGGGAGGCATGGGCACGCGGATCAGATCGCCCAGCGAGGCAGGATTCAGACCCAGATCGCTTTCGCGAATGGCCTTCTCCACCTTGGCGGACATGCTCTTTTCCCAGGGCTGCACGCTGATGGTGCGCGCATCGAGCAGGTTCACGTTGGCCACCTGGGACAGCGGCACCATGGAGCCGTAGTAGTCCACATGGATGGAGTCCAGCAGCGAGGGGTTGGCACGGCCGGTACGCACACGCGCAAGATTGTTCTTGAGCGCTTCGATGGACTGGCCCATCTTGGACTCGGTGGTCTTCTTGATGTCTGCAATCGTCATGTTCTTGTTCCTTGAAGAGCTGTGAAACGCGGGATCAAAACGCTCAAGCGTACACCAGCGTGCCCTCATCCTCGCCCATGACCACGCGCTTGAGCGCGCCGGGCTTGATGATGGAGAACACCCGGATAGGCAGCTTCTGATCGCGGCACAGCGCAAAGGCAGTGGCGTCCATGATGCCCAGGTTGCGCGAAATGGCCTCGTCGAAAGCCAGCTTGTGATAGCGGGTCGCGTTGGGATTCTTCATCGGGTCGTCGGTGTAGACACCATCGACCTTGGTGGCCTTGAGCACCACTTCGGCACCGATCTCCGCGCCGCGCAGTGCCGCGGCCGTATCGGTCGTGAAGAACGGGTTGCCGGTGCCGGCGGCGAACACCACCACCTTGCCCTCTTCGAGATACTGCAGGGCCTTGGGGCGCACATAGGGCTCCACGACCTGCTCGATGGCAATGGCCGACATGACACGGGCGATGAGGCCCTGCTTGTCCATGGCATCTGCCAGGGCCAGGGCATTCATCACGGTGGCCAGCATGCCCATGTAGTCGGCGGTGGCGCGGTCCATTCCGACCGAACCACCAGCCACGCCACGGAAAATATTCCCTCCACCGATCACCACGGCCACCTGGACACCCACGCGGGTGACTTCGGCGATCTCGGAGACCATGCGCTCGATGGTGGCACGGTTGATGCCGAACGAGTCGTCGCCCATGAGCGCCTCACCGGACAGCTTGAGCAGGATGCGCTTGTGGGCCGGTGCGGCGTTGGACATGGTGTTTCTCCGAAAGGTGGATGGTGGTGGATGGTGAAGGGAACGGTTCAGGCGCTCAGACGAATCAGGCGCCGGCCTTGGCAGCGGCCACTTGGGCAGCCACTTCGGCAGCGAAGTCGTCCACCTTCTTTTCGATGCCTTCGCCGACCACGTACAGGGTGAAGCCCTTGACGTTGGTGTTGGCGGCCTTGAGCATCTGGGCCACGGTCTGCTTGCCGTCGGCAGCCTTCACGAAGACCTGGTCGGCCAGCGAGACTTCCTTCAGGTACTTCTGAACCGAGCCTTCGACCATCTTGGCGACGATCTCGGCAGGCTTGCCAGATTCGGCAGCCTTGGCGGCAGCAACGGTGCGCTCCTTTTCGATCAGCTCGGCAGGCACGTCAGCGCTGGTCACGGACACGGGCTTCATGGCGGCCACGTGCATGGCGACGTCCTTGGCAGCGGTTGCATCGCCGTCGAACTCGACGACCACGCCGATGCGCGAACCGTGCAGGTACGAAGCCAGGCTGGTGCCGTCGAAACGCTTGAAGCGGCGGAAGGACATGTTCTCGCCGATCTTGCCGATCAGGCCCTTGCGCACATCTTCCAGGGTGGGGCCGAAACCGTCCTGCTCATAGGCCAGGGCGCTCAGCGCGGCCACGTCAGCGGGGTTTTGCTCGGCGACCAGCTTGGCGGCGGCATTGGCCATCGCGATGAAGCTGTCGTTCTTGGACACGAAGTCGGTTTCGCTGTTGACTTCGATCATGGCACCCTGGTTGCCATTGATGAAGGCGGCGATCACGCCTTCGGCGGTCACGCGCGAGGCAGCCTTGCCAGCCTTGGTGCCGAGCTTGACGCGCAGCAGCTCTTCAGCCTTGACCAGATCGCCCTCGGCTTCGGTCAGGGCCTTCTTGCATTCCATCATGGGCGCGTCAGTCTTTGCGCGCAGTTCAGCCACCATGCTTGCGGTAATTGCAGCCATCGTATTTCTCCAATGTCAGTTCGATTCGTTACAGGATTTCGGCTAAAAAAACGGGGCTACCCTGAGCCCCGCTTCTTATTCAGCGACGAGGTCGCTCAGCCGGACAAGCTCAATCAGGCAGCGGATTCTTCCACTTCCACGAACTCGTCACCGCTCTCGCCGGATGCAGCCTTGACCACGTCGGTCAGTGCAGCAGCGCGGCCTTCCAGGATCGCGTCGGCGATGCCTTGGGCGTACAGTTGCACAGCCTTGGCAGAGTCGTCGTTACCGGGGATGACATAGTCGATGCCTTCGGGGTTGTGGTTGGAGTCAACCACGCCAACCAGGGGGATGCCCAGCTTCTTGGCTTCGGCCACGGCGATCTTGTGGAAGCCCACGTCGATCACGAAGATGGCGTCGGGCAGGCTGTTCATGTCCTGGATGCCGCCGATGTCCTTTTCCAGCTTTTCCAGTTCGCGAACGAACATCAGCTGTTCCTTCTTGCTCATGGCTTCCAGGCCGGCTTCTTGCTGGGCCTTCATTTCCTTCAGACGCTTGATGGACGTCTTGACGGTCTTGAAGTTGGTCAGCATGCCGCCCAGCCAACGCTGGTCAACGAAGGGCACGCCAGCGCGCTGGGCTTCTGCAGCCACCATCTCGCGGGCTTGGCGCTTGGTGCCGACCATCAGGATCGTGCCGCCGTTGGACGCCAGTTGCTTGACGAACTTCTGGGCGTCCTGGAACATCGGCAGCGACTTTTCCAGGTTGATGATGTGGATCTTGTTGCGGTGACCGAAGATGAAGGGGGCCATCTTGGGGTTCCAGAAACGGGTCTGGTGACCGAAGTGGACGCCTGCTTCCAGCATCTCGCGCATAGTGACGGACATATGAATACCTCAAAGGTTAGGTCTAAAATCCAGCCCGACAATTGCCCCCTGAAACACAGGGCGCAACACCTTGAAGGGACTGGTTTGCGATTGACTTTGCGCAGGATCCCCAAGCATGGGCAGGCGTTCTTGACGAACACTCCGCACCCAAAAGCTTTCGCCTGACCCCCGGTAATCCCGGAGAAAATCAGGGGGAACCCCTAGCAAAGCCGCAAGATTCTAGCACACGCCACCCCTCAACCGAGGCTTCGCGCTCAAAGAGCTCTCACCACCCCTCACGGCCACGGCAGTTGCACAAGATGCACACACTCCTGTAGTGATAGCTGCATCCGCTTGATAATCCGGGCACTTCAGCAGATTCCACCCCAAAATGAACATCGCGATTGTGGGCGCCGGCAGCATTGGCGTTGCGACAGCCCACGCACTGGCACAGGCCGGCCACGAGGTCACCGTCTACGAGCGTCACGGCACCGCAGCCGAAGAAGCCAGCTTCGGACATGCCGGCTGGCTGGGCCCCAGCCTGCTCCAGCCCTGGAGCATCCCCGGCCTTTCGACCGCCGAACGCTCCCCCGCCCTTCCCGGCCGGCAGGCCCTGCCGCGCATGGGCCCCGGAAACCTCGCAGCCCAGCTGCGCTGGCTATGGCAATGGCGCCAGGCCGGACGGCAACTGCGCAAAGGCAACGTGCCCACAGCCGCCATGGCGGCGCTGGAGGCGCTCACGCAGCGCAGCCAGCAGTTCCAGCAATCGCTGTGGCGGCAATGGGAGTTTGACCCGGAATATGTCGCCGGAAGCCTGGTGCTGCTGGGCAGCGAGGCCGAGCACGAACAACTCAAGCCTGCGCTGGACGCACTGGCCGAGGCCGGCACGCGCTGCGAGGCACTGGATGCCACCCAGACCCGGCTGCGCGAACCCGCTCTGGGCGAGGAAACCACGCTCGCAGGCGCCCTGTATTTCCCACAGGCAGGCGCAGCCAATGGCCGCCTTGCCACGCTGATGCAACGCCAGGCTGCGCAGTCGGCAGGAACACGATTCGAAACGCAGCGCCTGGTGCAGAGATTGCAGCCCGGCGGCGCCGGGCGCACCGCACGCCTGCAGCTGCTGGGCGAAGACCTCCCCCGTTCGCACGACGCCATCGTCGTCTGCGCCGGCGCCGAGGCCACGGGCCTGCTCACGCCGCTGGGCCTGCGCCCACCCATGATCGCCCTGCACGGCTATGGCGTCAGCGCCCCTTTGCGCGAACAAGGTTATGCACCCCGCCACGCCATCGTGGACTGGAGTGAGCAGATGACCCTGGTCCGCCTGGGCCAGCGCATGCGCATCGTGGCCGGCGCAGAGCTGGGCCGCCGCAGCCCCATGCATGAGGCCACGCTGCAGCGCATGTATCACCGCCTCAACATGGTTTTCCCCGGCAGCGCGGTGCTGGCCTCGGGCGTACAGATCTGGCATGGCACGCGCATGTGCACGGCCGATGGACTGCCGCTGGTGGGCGCCAGCGGACTGCCCGGCATCTGGCTCAACCTGGGACACGGCAGCTGCGGCGCCGCCATCGCGCAGGGGTGCGCGAGCATGCTGAGCGACCTGATGGACAACCGCGCCAGCTTCCTGGACAGCGCACTGCTCGACCCGCGCCGCTTCGGCTGATCGCCCTATCCACCACCGGGCGGCGGACCGCTATGCTCGGTCCATGCTGCGCATTCCCACATCCACCGCCTTGCCGCTGTTTGATACGGCAGCCACTCGCACCCTGGAACAGCAGGCGGCAGCCAAACTGCCCGCGCACAGCCTCATGCAACGCGCAGGCGCGGGCCTGGCACGCCTGGCACGCGCCATCGCTCCCCATGCACGCTGCATCTGGATAGCCTGTGGCCCCGGCAACAACGGCGGCGATGGCTTGCAGGCAGCCGCCTGGCTGCAACAAAGCCTGAATGCGGCGCCAGAAAAGGCCCGCAGTTGCCGCATTCTGGTCAGCTGCGTGCGCGAACGCGCCCACATGCCCACCGATGCACGCGCCGCCTGGGACGCCGCCCACGAAGCCGGCGTGCAATGGACCGAACACATGCCCGCCGACATGGGACCACAGGACTTGTGCATTGACGCATTGCTGGGCATCGGCCTGCGCCAGCCAGATGCCGCAAGCCCACGCACCGGCACGAATGAGCGCCTGCTCACTCTGCTGCGCAGCCTGCAGTCCAGCAACAGCCCGGTCCTTTGCGCGGACATAGCCTCCGGACTGGATGCCGACACCGGGCAGTACCTGCCTGGATTCGCACCCCCGAACGCCCCAGCCAGCGCACGGCACACACTGGCGCTGCTGACGCTGCAGCCTGGACTGTTCACAGGAAGTGGCCGCGATGCCTGCGGCCAGATATGGTGGGATGACCTGGACACGGGACTGGCGAAAGGCGAGCCAATCCTCACTCCCCTGCCCTGCGCACAACTGTTTTCACCAGGCGCCAGCGCCCCGCGCCCGCACGCCAGCCACAAGGGAAGCTTTGGCGACGTGGCCATCCTTGGCGGAGAGGGGCTGGGACAGCGCGGCCTTTCCATGACCGGCGCCGCCTGGCTGGCTGCCCTGGCCGCGCTGCATGGTGGCGCGGGGCGCGTGATGCTAGCTCTGCTCGATGCCTCGGCCGGGTCAGGCCAGGCCACCGCGCCCTGGCCCGAAATCATGCTGCGCAGCCCTGAAGCGCAGGACTGGCGCAGCACCACCGTGGCCTGCGGATGCGGGGGCGGCGTGGCGGTGCGCGCATGGCTGCCCCAGATATTGGAACAAGCCCCCAGGCTGGTGCTGGATGCAGACGCACTGAATGCCGTTGCCGAAGATGAATCGCTGGCCTCGCTCCTGAAAGAGCGCCGCCAGCGCAACCTGCACACGGTGCTGACACCCCACCCGCTGGAGGCCGCCCGCCTGCTGAAGACGAACACCGCACAGGTCCAGGCACAGCGGCTGCACGCCGCCAGGCAGCTGGCGCAACGCTTCGACTGCACCGCGCTACTCAAAGGCTCCGGCACCGTGATCGCCGGACCTCAGGGAGAGAGTGATGCACCGCCTTGCTGGATCAATCCCACGGGAAACGCCCGCCTGTCGACCGGAGGAACCGGCGATGTGCTCGCCGGGCTGATTGCCGCGCTGTGGGCCCAGGGCCTGGAGCCCACGCAGGCAGCAGCCCTGGCGGCCTGGCGCCATGGATTTGCGGCAGACCATTGGCCCGCGCACATCCCGTTCAGCGCCAGCGCGCTAGCCCAGCAGCTCGGAGCATAAAAACCCTCAGGACTTGCGCCGGGGCTTGGATGTGTTGCCCGTCACCTTGGACTTGACGGCACCCAAGGCCTTCTTGCCCAAGGCGCGCAGTGCCTGCACCGGCGACGGTGGAGGCAGCTGCGGCAGGCCGTGGGCAGCAGCATCCGTGGCCGCAGGCTTGCGTGCCTCGGACTTGCGCGCCTCGGACGCCCGGCCTCTGCGGGGTCGCGCAGCGGAGCCAGCGGATGATGGTTCCGCAACCGCCTCGCCCATGTCGCTCTGCCGCGCCGAGGTAGCCGGGCGCGGCTGGGCATTCGCATATTCAGCTTCCAGCGCGGCCAGGTTCACACCCTTGACCATGGCCTTTTTAGACACCTTGCGCCCCTGCTTGCCGGCCGACGCCGCTGCATCAGACTCAGGCCTTGCACCGCCGGAGCCTCCCGCGTTGCGCTGCGCCCGCTTTTCCTTGGCATCGCGGCGGCCCCATTTTTCGCCCTGATGGGCTTCCGTGCGCGCCGGCGCCCTGCCGGGCCGGCCCGAGGCCGGCTGCTCTTCGCCATCGCGCACCAGGCGGAAATCGATGCGCCGGCCATCCAGGTCCACGCGGCTGACCTGCACGCGCAGCCGCGTGCCGATGCCATAGCGAATGCCCGAGCGCTCGCCGCGCAGTTCCTGGCGCGCCTCGTCAAATCGGAAATAGTCGCCACCCAGCTCGGTGATGTGGACCAGCCCCTCCACATACATGGCGTCGAGCGTGACGAAGATGCCGAAGGTGGTCACCGCGGAGACCATGCCGCCGAACTCCTCGCCCAGATGCTCGCGCATGTACTTGCACTTGAGCCAGGCTTCGACATCGCGACTGGCCTCGTCGGCCCGGCGCTCGTTGGCACTGCAGTGCAGGCCGGCGGCCTCCCAGGCCTGGACCTCGGCAGCGGGCGCGCGCTTGCGCGGCTTCTGGCCGGGCGGGCTGACGCGTGATGCCAGACGCTTGGCCAGCTTGGCCTCGGCTTCTCCGGGGGTGGGCAGTTCGGGCAGGCGATAGTGCGTGCCTTCGAGCTCGGCCTTGATCACGCGGTGCACCAGCAAATCGGGATAGCGGCGGATCGGGCTGGTGAAGTGCGTATAGGCGTCGAATGCCAGGCCGAAGTGGCCCGAATTCTCGGGCGTGTAGAAGGCCTGCATCATCGAGCGCAGCAGCATGGTGTGGATCTGCTGGGCGTCGGGACGGTCCTTGGTGGCGTTGGCAATGGCCTGGAACTCGGACGTGGCCGGGTTCTCGCTCAACGCCACACCGACCCCCATGGCCTTCAGATAGTTGCGCAGAATGTCCTGCTTTTCCAGCGAGGGCTTGTCGTGCACGCGGAACAGGCCGACGCGACCGCTTTGCTCGATGAAGTCCGCACTGCAGACATTGGCGGCCAGCATGGCCTCCTCGATCAGCTTGTGCGCTTCGTTGCGCGTGCGCGGCACGATCTTCTCGATGCGGCCGTTCTCGTCACAGACGATCTGCGTCTCCGTGGTCTCGAAGTCCACGGCGCCGCGCGCCTCGCGCGACTTGAGCAGCGCCTGGTAGACGCCATGAAGATTGAGCAAGTCACCCACGCGCTCCGAGCGCCGGGCAGCCTCCGGGCCACGCGTATTGGCCAGGATGGCCGCCACCTCGGTATAGGTGAAGCGCGCATGGCTGTGCATCACCGCCGGATAGAACTGATAGGCATGGATCTCGCCCTTGGCGGTGATCAGCATGTCGCAGACCATGCACAGGCGGTCCACATCGGGGTTGAGCGAGCACAGGCCATTGCTCAGCTTCTCGGGCAGCATGGGGATCACGCGGCGCGGGAAATAGACGCTGGTGGCGCGGTCATAGGCATCAATGTCGATGGCGCTGCCCGTGGTCACGTAGTGGCTCACATCGGCAATCGCAACCAGCAGGCGCCAGCCCTTGCTGCGCCCGACCTTGGCGGGCTCGCAGTAGACGGCATCGTCGAAATCGCGCGCGTCCTCGCCATCGATGGTCACCAGGGGCACATCGGTCAGGTCGATGCGCTTCTTGCAGTCGGCAGGCCGCACCCTGTCCGGCAGCGCCTTGGCCTGCGCCAGGCAGGCATCGGAAAACACGTGCGGGACGCCGTACTTGCGCACCGCGATCTCGATCTCCATGCCGGGATCATCGACTTCACCGAGCACTTCGATGATGCGTCCCACGGGCTGGCCGAACAGCGCAGGCGCCTCGGTCAGTTCCACCACCACCACCTGGCCGATCTTGGCCGATCCTGTGGCATTGGCGGGGATCAGGATGTCCTGGCCGTAGCGCTTGTCCTCGGGCGCCACCAGCCACACACCGCTTTCCTGCAAGAAGCGGCCAATGATGTTGTGCGCAGGGCGCTCGATGATCTCGACCACCCGGCCTTCAGGCCGGCCGCGGCGGTCCTGGCGCACGATGCGGACCTTCACGCGGTCCTTGTGCAGCACGGCACGCATTTCGTTGGGGGGAAGGAAGATGTCGCCTTCGCCGTCATCGCGGATGACGAAGCCATGTCCGTCGCGGTGCCCCTGCACACTGCCCTCGATCTGTCTCTTATACACATCTAAAAGGGGGGGGGGGGGGGGGGGGGGGGGGGGGGGGGGGGGGGGGGGGGGGGGGGGG
>NZ_JAELTK010000029.1:0-65658 GCF_016428765.1 Delftia sp. ASV31 | reverse complement strand
GGCCAGGCCCGAGCCGACCAGAAACTGGCGCCGCGGTGCAGGGACGGAGGCGCTGAAGGGCAGGTGCATGGCGGTTCGGGGCAGGTGGCGCAAAAAAGCGGGGAAAGACGGGGCGTGGCCTTGGGTGGATCAAAGGCCGGCGCCTGCATTTCCAACTGGCTGCCATTGTGCGCCTGATGCCGTGGCAATGCAGTGCTTGCCCCGCTCCTTGGCCTGCAGCATGGCGGTGTCGGCGCGGCGCAGCACGTCCATGCCGTTTTCGTGGCCTTGCAACTGGGCCACGCCCGCGCTGAAGCTCAGGGGCCGGGGTGCGGGCTGGCCTGGGGTCTGCGCAGATGCGGGCAAAGGCGCCTGCTCCAGCAACTGCAGAAGGCGCTGCAGCGCCTGGGCGCCCGCCGTCTCCGGGGTCTGCGGCAGCAGCAGCACGAAGGCCTGGCCTTCATAGCGGCCCACCACGTCTTCCGGGCGCAGCCCTTGGCGCGCCAGCTGGGCCACATGCACCAGCGCGGCATCGCCCATGGCATGCCCCAGCTCGGCATTGAGGGCCTGCATGCCGTCCATATCGACCAGGGCAACGCTCAGTGGCTGGCCATGGCGCTGCGCGCGTGCCACCTCGCGGTCCAGCGCCTCGCTCACGCCCAGGCGGTTGAGCTGGCCGGTCAGCGGGTCGTGGCGTGCGCGGCGCGCGGCCTCGTCCAGCTCCTGCTGCAGTGTTTCGATGCGGGCCTCGCAGGCATCGACATGGGCGCGCAGCGCCTGCAGCTCCTCCTGGGCCACGCGGCTGCCGGCGGCCATGGTGCGCGTGGCCTCCAGCACCTGCTGCAGCAGCGGGGCTGCATCTTCCAGGCGCTGGATGCCGTCCAGCTGGCGTGCCGCCTCTTCCATGCGGGCGCCCAGCGTTTCGTTGCTGCTCGTGATCTGCGCCAGATGCTGCACGAAGCCGCCCAGCATGTCCCTGAGCGCCTGCTGCGCGGCGGCCATGCCGTCCTGCAACTGCAGGCGCCGGTGGATCACGGTCTGCAGCTCGCGCCGTGCATCGGCCAGAGGCGCGGGCGACAGCGGCGGGGTGATGGCCTGCTCGATGGCCGTGAGCTGCTGCACCAGCCAGCTGCCATGCGTGGGGTCCTGGGCCAGGTGCTGCACCAGGGTCTGCAGCAACTCCTGCATCAACTGCAGGACCTGAAGCTGGTCGGCGATGGCGAACGACAGCTGGTAGTGCTGGTCGTGCAGGCGCCGCGCCAGGGCCTTGGCATCCACGGGCGGCGATTGCAGCTGCTCCATCAGCTGCTGGTGCAGTTGCCCGGTTTTGGTGTCCTGGGTGTCCAGCAGCGTGGACAAGGCCTCGAAGCGCCGCGCCAACTGCTGGGTCAGGTCGTCGGGCAGGGCCTGGACGGGCGGCGGCACGGGCAGCTCCACGGGCCTGGCCTCATGGGCGGGCGGCTGCAGGGCCGCGTTGGCATAGGCGGTGATGACCTGCTGCAGCCCTTGCCAGTCGCTGCGCTCTATGGCGGCGCCCAACTGGTCGCGCAGTCGCTTTTGCCCCGGCGTCTGCGCAGGCAGCAGCGCGTGGACGTGGCGCAGCGGGCCCTGGGGAAAGCTGGCGGGGCCGGGCTCGCCAGCCGCCTGTTCATAGAGGCGGGTGTAGTTTTCCGGGGTGGGCGGCAGGCGGTTCAGCGCTAGTTGCCGCAGGGTTTCGCGTGCCAGTTCGGAAGCGGAGCGCTCGGCCATGGGTGGGCAGTTGTTTCAGAATGCAATGCCCTCCAGTGTGGCATGGCCGGCGCCCGGTTCACTGCTCGTTGACCATCACCAGCTTGCCCTGCACCTGGCGCGATCCCATGCGCGCATAGGCGGCGTGCAGCTCGGCCATGGGCATGGTGCGGTCGATCACGGGCTTGATCTTTCCCTGGCCGTACCACTGCGCCAGCTCCTGCATCATGGCCGCATTGGCCTTGGGCTCGCGCCGGGAGAACTCGCCCCAGAAGACGCCCACCAGCGATGCGCCCTTGAGCAGCGGCAGGTTCAGCGGCAGGGCAGGAATCGGGCCAGCGGCAAAGCCCACGATCAGATAACGGCCGCGCCAGGCGATGGAGCGGAAGGCCGGCTCGGCGAAGTCGCCGCCCACGGGGTCGTAGACCACGTCGGGGCCCTTGCCGTCGGTGGCCTCCTTGATGGCGGCGCGCAGATCGCCCTGGCTGTAGTTGATGGTGGCGTCGGCGCCCTGTGCCTTGCACAGCGCGCACTTTTCGTCGGTGGAGGCCGCTGCGATCACACGCGCACCCGCCGCCTTGGCGATCTGGATGGCGGCCGTGCCCACGCCGCCTGCCGCGCCCAGCACCAGCACGGTCTCGCCCGCGCGCAACTGGCCGCGGTCGATCAGCGCATGGTGCGAGGTGGCATAGGTCATGATGAAGGCCGCAGCATCGACGAAGCTGAAACCGTCTGGCAGCGGCATGCACAGTGCGGCCGGCGCCAGCGTATGGGTGCCGAAGCCCCCCGTGCCCGACAGGCAGGCCACGCGCTGGCCCACGGCCAGGTGGCTCACGCCTTCACCCACGGCCTGGACCACGCCCGCGTATTCCGAGCCCGGCACGAACGGCAGCTCAGGCTTCATCTGGTACTTGTTCTGCACGATCAGCAGATCGGGAAAGTTCAGGCTGGCCGCCTTCACTTCGAGCAGTACCTGCCCCGGGCCCGGCGTGGGCGTGGGCAGCTGCGTCCACTGCAGTTGATCGACGCCTGTGGGCGTGGTGCAAAGCCAAGCGTGCATGGTGGTTGTCTCCTGTGATTGAATGCCTGGCCGATGATAGGAGTGTGGTGGGAATGCCTCCTGTCCCTCGGGCGACGAGACGCCCGCCTACAATCGCCCGCAATCCCTGCTGTATCCATGAAGATTCTCATTTGTAACGACGACGGCTACCAGGCGCCCGGCATCCAGGCCCTGTACGAGGCGCTGCGCACGGTGGCAGACGTCGAGGTGGTGGCACCGGAGCACAACAACAGTGCCAAGTCCAACGCCCTGACGCTGAACGCGCCGCTGTATGTGCACCAGGCCCACAACGGCTTTCGCTATGTCAATGGCACGCCTGCGGACTGCGTGCACATCGCCCTGACCGGCCTGCTGGGCTACCGGCCCGACCTGGTGGTCTCGGGCATCAACAACGGCGCCAACATGGGCGACGACACCATCTATTCCGGCACCGTGGGCGCCGCCATGGAGGGCTTTCTGTTCGGCATTCCCTCCATTGCCTTCTCGCAGGTGGACAAGGGCTGGTCCGAGATCGAGGCCGCCGCCGCCGCCGCGCGCCAGCTGGTCATGGACATGCAATCGCAGGAGCTGATCGGCCTGTCGCCCTGGCTGCTCAACGTGAACATTCCCAACATGCCCTTGTCCGCGCTCAAGCCCCTCAAGCTGTGCCGGCTGGGCCGCCGCCATGCGGCCGAACGCGTCATCACCCAGGAGAGCCCGCGCGGCGAAATGATGTACTGGATAGGCAGCGCAGGCGCGGCCAAGGATGACTCGGAGGGCACGGACTTCCACGCCACGGCGCACGGCCATGTGTCCGTCACGCCGCTGAAGGTGGACCTGACCGACCACGACAACCTGGGCTACTGGGCACAGACGGCGGCCAGGCTGGCGTCGGCCGGCCAGGGCGTGCAGGCAGCCCAGGGCGGGGCGGTGCAACCGTGAGCGAGCGCCGTCCCGGAGTTCCCTCGTGGGTGGCGCGCTCGGTGCAGACCCCTGCGCCGGCCTCGCGCGCGGCGCCTGCGCGCTCTGCACTGGCGCCGGCTGGTGCCCGTGCCCCGCAACAGCCTTCGGGCATCGGCCTGGACTCGGCCGCCGTGCGCGCCCGCATGGTGCAGCGGCTGGCTGCCACCGGCATACAGTCGCCGGCCGTGCTGGCCGCCATGGGAGCGGTGGAGCGCCACCGCTTTGTGGACAGCGCCCTGGTCAACCAGGCCTATGAAGACACCAGCCTGCCCATTGGCCTGGGCCAGACGATCTCCAAGCCCAGCGTGGTCGCCCGCATGACCGAGCTGCTGCTGGGCTCGGAAGCCGCGAAGTCGGGCCTGGGCCGCGTGCTGGAAATCGGCACGGGCTGCGGCTACCAGGCGGCGGTGCTGGCGCGCGTGGCACGCGAGGTCTATTCGATCGAGCGCCTGCGCGGCCTGCACGAGAAAGCGCGCAGCAACCTGCGGCCCTGGCGGCTGACCAATGTCCATCTGATCTTTGGAGATGGCATGGAAGGCTATGGCAGCGGCGCGCCGTATGCGGGCATCATCTCGGCCGCTGGCGGCGAGAGCATGCCCTCGGCCTGGTGCGACCAGCTGGCCGTGGGCGGGCGGCTTGTCGCGCCCATGGTGGTTACGGGTGGTAAGCAGGCACTGCTGGTGATTGACAAGAGTTCACACGGGTTTACGCAGTCGATTTTGGAGGCCGTGAACTTTGTCCCCCTAAAATCGGGCATCGCCTAGAAGGGAATAACTTATGTTGGTATCGCGAAGTCTTGGGGCTTGGGGAACGGTGGTGCTGGCCGGCATGGTTCTGGCAGGCTGCACATCCCAAGTGAACAGGGCTCCCGTGGAGGACCGTGGAACGACCACCACCTCCTCCACCTCTTCCTCGCCATCGGCAGCCGTCAAGCCGCTGCCCGGCGTCGAAAACGCCGGCAAGCCCGGCTACTACACGATCAAGCCCGGTGACACGCTGATCCGCATCGGCCTGGAAACCGGCCAGAGCTGGAAGGACATCGCGCGCTGGAACAATCTGGAGAACCCCAACCTGATCGAAGTCGGTCAGGTGGTGCGCGTCGTCCCGCCGACCAGCTCGGACAGCGTCGGCACGCGCCCGTCGTCCACTGCCTCCTCCACGCCCAGCGGCTCGCCCGTGGTGGCAACGCCGCTGCCGCCCGTGGCATCGTCGGGCGGCTCCACGGCAACGCCTGCACCCGCACCGACCCCGGCACCCGCCCCTGCACCCGCAGCCGGCAAGGGCGCCGACGATGTGGACTTCATCTGGCCTGCATCGGGCAGCCTGATCGCCGGTTTTGACGAGGCGCGCAACAAGGGTTACGACATCGCAGGCAAGGCCGGCGATCCCGTGATGGCCGCTGCCGATGGCCGCGTGGTCTATGCCGGCGCCGGCCTGCGTGGCTATGGCAACCTGATCATCCTCAAGCACAACAACACCTACCTCACGGCCTACGCGCACAACCAGACGCTGCTGGTCAAGGAAGACCAGACCGTGCGCAAGGGCCAGAAGATCGCCGAGATGGGCAGCACCGACGCGGACCGCGTGAAGCTGCACTTCGAGGTGCGTCGCCAGGGCAAGCCTGTCGATCCTTCGCGCTACCTGCCTTCGCGCTGATGAGCCGCAGCACCAGGCAAACCGGACAAGCCCCTGCCCCGCAGGGGCTTGTTTCTTCTGCGCCCGGCGAATCGCCGTGGGAGCCGGTCGAGGACGAGGCCGAAGGCGGCGAGGTCGAGGCCGCCGCAGCCGAGCTGCGCGAGATCACCGTGCCGCCGGCCCAGCACGGCCTGCGCGCCGACAAGGTGCTGGCCGAATGCGTGGCCGAGTTCTCCCGCAGCTATCTGCAGCAACTGCTGGCGCAGGGCGCGGTCACGCTCAATGGGCGTGTGCTGGTCAAGCCGGCCACCAAGGTGGCCGCCGGCGACCGGATGGTGCTGGAGATGCGGCCCACGCAGCAGAGCATGGCCTTCCAGCCCGAAGACATGGCGCTGGACGTGGTGTATGAGGACGAGCACCTGCTGGTCGTCAACAAGCCGGCTGGCCTGGTCGTGCACCCGGCTCCGGGCAATTGGACGGGAACCCTGCTCAACGGCCTGCTGGGACGCGACCCCAAGGCGCGGGAGGTGCCGCGCGCCGGCATCGTCCACCGCCTGGACAAGGACACCAGCGGGCTCATGGTGGTGGCGCGCAGCCGCGCCGCCATGGACGCGCTGGTGGCCATGATTGCCGCGCGCGATGTCAGCCGCCAGTACCTGGCGCTGGCCCACAAGGCCTGGGGCCCGCGCAAGCACCGCGAGGTCGATGCGCCCATCGGCCGCGACCCGCGCAACCGCCTGCGCATGGCCGTGGTCGACCTGGCGCAGCATGCAGGCAAGACCGCGCGCACCGACATCGACCTGCTGGCCGGCAACGAGGAAGTCAGCCTGGTGCGCTGCACGCTGCACACGGGCCGCACCCACCAGATCCGCGTGCATATGGCATCGCTGGGCCACCCGCTGGTGGCCGATGCCGTCTACGGCGGCAAGGAGGCTGGCGGCATGGCGCGCCAGGCGCTGCACGCCTTCCGGCTGGCCTTCACCCATCCCATGACAGGCCAGGCCCTGATGCTGCGCGCTCCGCTGCCGCCCGATATGGCACAGGCGCTGGAAAATTGGGGGCTGAGCTACAATCCCGCCGAAAGCCTCTGACCATCTCTCGCATGGCATCCGTGGAGCGCTTGCTTCCTCTTCTTTGATTCGGCGCACCCTGGCTGCCACCTCTGGTGGCACGCGCGCCTTTGTTCCCGAGACGCTGAGCCATGAATACGGTAGATGCCAAGCGGGTCCTGGAAACTGCATTGATCTGTGCGCCGCAGCCTGTCACGCTGCGTGAGCTGCGCTCGCTGTTCGATGACGTGCTGGGCTCCGACACGCTGAAGGACCTGCTGCTGGACCTGCAGAAAGACTGGGCGCAAAAGGGCGTGGAGCTGGTGCAGGTGGCGTCTGGATGGCGCTTCCAGAGCCGGCCCGAGATGCGGGTCTATCTGGACCGGCTGCATCCCGAAAAGCCGCCACGCTACACCCGCGCGACCCTGGAGACGCTGGCGATCATCGCCTACCGCCAGCCAGTGACGCGCGGCGACATCGAGGACATACGCGGCGTGACGGTCAACAGCCTGCTGATCAAGCAACTGGAAGACCGGGGATGGATCGAGGTCATTGGCCACAGGGAAACCGTGGGCCGGCCCTCTTTGTTCGCCACCACGCGCCAGTTTCTGGACGACCTGGGCCTGCAGTCGCTGGACCAGTTGCCCATGCTCGAGGAGCCCGAATCCCAGCAAAGCCTGTTCAAGGCGCTGGAAGAGTCGGATGCGCAGGAATTGGCAGCGGACGAGGCCGCGCCAGCCGGTGACGCTCCCTTGCCCGAAGAGCCCCAGGGCGAGACAGATGCCACGGAATCGGACGGGGCAGATGCCGCAATGGCAGCAGATACGGCTCAGGCAGATACAGCAGACCTGTCGGATGCGGCAGAGGCAACAGACGCAACGGATACAGCGGATACAACGGATACGGACGGCACTGCAAAGCAGGCCGAAGAAGGAAAGCCATGACGGGTAGTGATATCTCCAAAGACCAGGACGCCCAGCCGGCGTCCGATGAGGCCGGCGCGCAGCGCAAGGCCCGCCCTGCGCGCACGCGCGCTCCCAAGGCCGGGGCGCGGCCCGGCGCCAAGCCTGTGCGCAAGCCGCGTCCGGCCGCCGAGGCGGTGCATGCCGAAGACACCGTGCAAGAGCTGGTGACGGCTGATGCATCAGAGTCAAGCGACTCAGGGTCTGTCGAAGGCTACGGTTTTGCGGACGTCATCTCGGGCGAACTCGACGCCGCCGAAGAACGCGACGATGCCGCGCCTGCCAAGCGCGTGCTGCTGCCCCAGGTCGATTCGCCCAAGCTGCACAAGGTGCTGGCCCAGGCCGGGCTGGGATCGCGACTCGAAATGGAGCAGCTCATTCTTGAAGGCCGCATCTCGGTCAACAACGAGCCTGCCCACGTGGGCCAGCGCATCCAGTTCGGCGACCAGATCAAGGTCAATGGCCAGCCCATCCGCTTTCGCATCGACCCGCCGCCGGCACGTGTCATCGCCTATCACAAGCCCGTGGGCGAGGTCGTCACGCATGACGATCCGCAAAACCGTCCCACGGTGTTCCGCAAGCTGCCTCGCCTGCAGCATGGCAAATGGCAATCGGTGGGCCGCCTGGACCTGAACACCGAAGGCCTGCTGCTGTTCACCAGCTCGGGCGAGCTGGCCAACTCCCTGATGCACCCGCGCTTCGGCCTGGAGCGCGAATACGCAGCCCGCGTGCTGGGAGCGCTCAGCAAGGAAGAAAAGCAGCGCCTGACCGACGGCGTGCAGCTGGAAGACGGCGTGGCCGCCTTCGGCTCCATTGAGGACGGCGGTGGTGAAGGCGCCAACTGCTGGTACCGCGTGACCATTTCCGAAGGCCGCAACCGCGAAGTGCGCCGCATGTTCGAGGCGGTGGGCCATGCCGTGAGCCGGCTGATCCGCATCCGCTACGGCGCCATGGTGCTGCCGCGCGGCCTCAAACGCGGCGCCTGGGTGGAGCTGGACCAGGCCGATATCCAGTCCCTGGCTTCGGCAGCCGGCATGCAGGCGCGTGCGCCCGCTGCACCCAAGCCACCGGCCGGAGGCCGCCGTGGTGGCCCGGCCGACCGCAATACTGTTCGCCGCGAAGGCGGCGGCCGCTACTTCGACGGCAATCGCCCGGCGCCCAACGCCATGCTCGACGGCCCGCGTGCCAAGCCTGCCGCCAAGGGTGGCAAGGCTGACGGCGGCCAGGGACAGGGCAAGGGGCAGGGCGGCGCAGGCGGACGGGGCAAGGGCGGCGGCAGCCAGCAGCCCGATCCGATGCGTACATCGGTGGGCTACATCGGCTCCGACAGCCTGTCGCGTGCACGCCAGAACGCCAAGCGCAAGCCGGGAGGACGCCGCTGAAAGGCGGCCGGGCCGTCCGCCTTCTGGTTCATCCGGCGGCGATCGGCCCGCCCTGCAAGCCTGCCATTTGGCAGCACCATGTCATCAAGGACTTTGATGGCACAGCTAGAATCAACGGTTTTGTCCAATTGACAAAAATCCATAGTAACCCTGATTAGGAACCATTCAAATGGCCATCGAACGCACTCTTTCCATCATCAAGCCCGACGCCGTTGCCAAGAACGTGATCGGCCAGATCTACGCACGCTTCGAAGGCGCTGGCCTGAAGGTCATCGCTGCCAAGATGGTGCACCTGTCGCGCGGCGAAGCCGAGCAGTTCTACGGCGTCCACAAGGAGCGTCCTTTCTTCAAGGACCTGGTGGACTTCATGGTCTCCGGCCCCGTGATGATCCAGGCTCTGGAAGGCGAGAACGCCATCCTGAAGAACCGCGAACTGATGGGCGCCACCGACCCCAAGAAGGCTGAGAAGGGCACGATCCGCGCCGACTTCGCCGACAGCATCGACGCCAACGCCGTGCACGGCTCTGACGCCGCTGAAACTGCAGCCGTGGAAGTGGCTTTCTTCTTCCCCGGCATGAACGTCTACTCGCGCTAATCCCCGCGTCTTCCGCGGCCGTCATGGTCTGTCCGGTGCAGGCCGTGCCTGCCGCGGAAGAGCCGAGAGCGGCGTGGCACCGGCCTGCCGACATGAATACCAATTTGCTAGATTTTGATCTCGACGGACTTGCCGCTTACTGCGAGCAACTCGGCGAGAAGCGTTTCCGCGCGACGCAGCTGTTCCGCTGGATCCACCAGCGAGGCGCCAGCGACTTCGACCAGATGAGCGATCTGGCCAAGTCCCTGCGCGAAAAGCTCAAGGCGTGTGCCCACATCACGGCCCTGCCGGTTCTGACCGAGCACGTGTCTGCCGATGGAACAGTCAAGTGGCTGTTCGACGTGGGGGGCGGCGATGCCGTCGAAGCCGTTTTCATTCCCGAAGATGACCGGGGCACGCTGTGCGTGTCGTCCCAGGCGGGCTGCGCCGTGGGCTGCCGCTTCTGCTCCACGGGTCACCAGGGCTTCAGCCGCAACCTCAGCACGGGCGAGATCCTGGCCCAGCTGTGGTATGCCGAGCATGCGCTGCGCAAGCGCCTGGGCACGGGCGGCGAGCGCGTCATCTCCAACGTGGTGATGATGGGCATGGGCGAGCCACTGCAGAACTACACGGCCCTGGTGCCGGCGCTGCGCGCCATGCTCGATGACCATGGCTACGGCCTCTCGCGCCGCCGCGTGACCGTGTCCACCTCGGGCGTGGTGCCGATGATCGACCGGCTGTCCCAGGACTGCGCCGTGGCCATGGCCGTGTCGCTGCACGCGCCCAATGACGAGCTGCGCGACCCGTTGGTGCCGTTGAACCGCAAGTACCCCATCCACGAGCTGCTCGATGCCTGCGAGCGCTACCTGGAATTCGCGCCCCGTGACTTCATCACGTTCGAATACTGCATGCTCGATGGCGTCAATGACCAGCCTGAGCATGCGCGCCAACTGATAGAGTTGGTCCGCGCGCGTGGCGATGGCCGCAGCTGGTGCAAGTTCAACCTGATTCCGTTCAATCCGTTCCCGGCCTCGGGGCTGCTGCGTTCACCCGCAGCGCGGGTGACGGAGTTCGCCAGCCTGCTGAGCAATGCCGGCATCGTGACCACGGTGCGCAAGACACGTGGCGACGACATCGACGCAGCCTGCGGACAGCTGGCTGGCGATGTCAAGGACCGCACGCGCGCTGCCGAGCGCATGGCCAGGCAGCGCACCATTGTTCTCAAGCAGGTGCCTTGAGAAGACCTGGGGCATGCCTGGCATGCCCCGACGGAACAAAGGACAGTTCATGAAGTCAGTGGCTCGGCGGCTGCGAACGGGGGATATCGGTACAGGCATGCGCTGGGCAGTGCCCGCGCTGGTTCTTTTCTTGGCGGGCTGCGCAGGCAAGCAGCCTTTGGTGCCCCCGACGAATTCCGGCTCCGGCAACGCTTCCTCCGTCTCCAATGCCTCGATGGCTTCTGCCGCCGAGGCCGATCCCCGCCGCCGCGCAAGCATCCGCCTGGAGCTGGCGGCTTCCTATTTCCAGGCCGGCCGCATCGATGTGGCCCTGGAAGAGGTGAACCAGGCGCTGGCCGCTGACCCCAGTTCCGCCGACGGCTACGGCCTGCTGGCCCTGATCTACATGCGCAACCAGGACTGGGACCAGGCCGACGCCAGCCTGCGCAAGGCGATGTCGCTGCGTCCCCAGGACGGCGACCTGCAGCACAACTACGGCTGGCTGCTGTGCCAGCGCAAGCAATACGCGCAAGCCCAGGAATGGCTGGACAAGGCCCTGGCCCAGCCCGGCTACCTGGAGCGCCCCAAGACCTGGATGGCCAAGGGCCTGTGCCTTCAGCAGGCCGGCCTGCTGGTCGAGGCCCAGCAGGCGCTGCTCAAGGGCTATGAACTCGATCCCGCCAACCCGGTGATCGCCTACCACCTGAGCAACGTGATGCTGCAGGGCGGCGACGCCAAGAGGGCGCAGTTCTACATCCGGCGCCTGAACAGCAGTCCCCAGTCCAATGCGGAAAGCCTGTGGCTGGGGATCAAGATAGAGAGGGCGCTGCAGCAATCTGCAGCGATGCGGCAGCTGGCTGACCAGCTGCACCAGCGCTTCCCCGAGTCCCGCCAATGGCTGGCCTACGAGCGTGGAGCATTCAATGAGTGAGGTGTTGGCGGTGCATGACGAAGCAGGTACGCAAGGCGAGAACGCACAAACTTCCATGACGGCGGGCACGCTGCTGCGCCAGGCGCGCGAGGCGGCGGGTCTGTCTCTGGCCGGGCTGGCGGCGGCACTCAAGGTGCCAGCCCCCAAGCTTGAGGCGCTGGAGGCGGATGACTACGCCGCATTCCAGGACCATGTCTTCATGCGGGCCCTGGCGCAAAGCGTCTGCCGCACGCTGCGCATGGACTCTGCATCGGTGCTGGCCCTGCTGCCGCGCACCCAGCTCAAGAGCCTGGCCGATGATCGCGGCAGCATCAACGCCACGTTCAAGGAGCGCTCCTTCAAGGCCACCGGAACATCGCTGGGACGTGAAAACGGCTCGCGCAAGGTGGCCATCATCGTGCTGCTGCTGCTGGCCGCTGCCGCTGCCGTCTACTTCCTGCCCAAGCATGAAGGCGACGCCGAAGAGCCGCAGGCCGGCGCTTCCGATGCCGCTGCCCTGGTGCAGCCTGCAGGGACTGTGTCCGAGCCCGTGGCCGCCCAGGAGCCCGTTGCGCCTGCGGCGACGACGCCGGCCGATGTGCCGGCTGCATCTGCCCCCGCATCCGCATCTGCATCTGTACCGGCAACTTCAGCGCCTGCAGCGGCAGCCGTTCCGGCTCCTGCGTCCACAACAGCGCCTGCCGCCCCTGCTGCTGCAACAGTCCCTGCCGCCAATGCGCCTGCCGATGGCGCCGCAGCGACATCGGCAGCCACTGCGGCGCAAACGCCTGGTGGCGTGCTGGTCATGAAGGCCAACGCACAATCGTGGGTGCAGGTCAAGGATTCCAGCGGCCGCGTGGTGCTGCAAAAGACGCTGGCGGCCGGTGAATCCATTGGCGCCGAGGGCGCACTGCCGCTGTCGGTCATCGTCGGCAATGCCAGCGGCACCGAGGTGCGTGTGCGTGGCGAATTGCTGGAAGTCGCCAAGACCACCCGCGACAATGTGGCCCGCTTTGAGGTGAAGTGACCGTGCAAGATCTCCCCATCACGCAGCAGCCGATAGCGATTGCCTCGCCGCTGCCGCGCAAGTCCCGCCAGGCCCGTGTGGTCTGGCGCAACAACGTCGTCACCGTGGGTGGCGATGCGCCTGTGCGCGTGCAGTCCATGACCAACACCGATACGGTGGACGCGGTCGAGACGGCCATCCAGGTGCGCCAACTGGCCCAGGCCGGCTCGGAGATGGTGCGCATCACCGTCAACACGCCCGAGGCGGCCGCCGCCGTGCCCTACATCCGCGAGCAGCTGGACCGCATGGGCGAGTACGTGCCGCTGGTGGGCGACTTCCACTACAACGGCCACCGCCTGCTCACCGAATACCCGGCCTGCGCCGAGGCACTGTCCAAGTACCGCATCAACCCCGGCAACGTGGGCAAGGGCGACAAGAAGGACAAGCAGTTCGGCCAGATGATCGAGGCGGCGGCCCGCTACGACAAGGCCGTGCGCATCGGTGTCAACTGGGGCTCGCTGGACCAGGAACTGATGGCCCGGCTGATGGACGAGAACTCGCGCCGCGCCCAGCCCTGGGACACGCGCCAGGTCATGTTCGAGGCGCTGATTTCCTCGGCCGTCGATTCCGCGCGCCTGGCCGAGTCCATGGGGCTGAATGGCGACAACATCATCCTGTCGTGCAAGGTCAGCGGCGTGCAGGACCTGATCTCGGTCTACCGGGCCCTTGCGCAGCGCTGCGACTATGCGCTGCACCTGGGCCTGACCGAAGCCGGCATGGGCACCAAGGGCACGGTGGCCTCGGCCGCCGCGCTGTCCGTGCTGCTGCAGGAAGGCATTGGCGACACCATCCGTGTCTCGCTCACGCCCCAGCCCGGTGAGGCGCGCACGCAGGAAGTGGTGGTCGCCTCCGAAATCCTGCAGGCCCTGGGCCTGCGCATCTTCGTGCCCAGCGTCACGGCCTGCCCGGGCTGCGGCCGCACCACCAGCACCACCTTCCAGGAACTGGCCAAGCAGATCGATGACTATCTGCGTGGCCAGATGCCGCTGTGGCGCATGAAGTATCCCGGTGTCGAGGCGATGAAGGTGGCCGTGATGGGTTGCATCGTCAACGGCCCCGGCGAGAGCAAGCATGCCAACATCGGCATCAGCCTTCCCGGCACGGGCGAGGCGCCCGCCGCCCCCGTCTACATCGACGGGGAAAAGGCGCTCACGCTGCGCGGCGAGCGGATTGCCGAGGAATTCCAGGCACTGGTCGAAAATTATGTGGCGCGCACCTATGGCGCCACCGCCGCTGCACCCGCCTGATCGGCTGCATCGAGCATTGCAGTTATTGCAAAATAGATAGCGCACCACGCTTTGCCTCATTGGCTCTCACGCGAAACAGGCGTTGAGAGCATGGGGCGAAAAAAGCGGGGTCAGCGCCTGTTTCCGAGCATTCATCGAACGAGAACAACGTGGCCAAACCCGAAAAACTTTCCGCCGTCAAAGGCATGAACGACATTCTTCCCGCCGAGTCCGCTCGCTGGGAATGGCTGGAAGCGCAGGTGCGTGAATTGATGGCGCGCTTTGCCTACCGCAATGTGCGTACGCCCATCGTCGAGCATACGCAGCTGTTCGTTCGTGGCATCGGCGAGGTGACGGACATTGTCGAAAAGGAGATGTACTCCTTCGAGGACAAGCTCAACGGCGAGCGCCTGACGCTGCGCCCCGAAGGCACGGCCAGCCTGGTGCGCGCCACCATCGAAAACAACCTGCTGTACGACGGCGGCAAGCGCATGTGGTACATGGGCCCCATGTTCCGCCATGAGCGCCCGCAGCGCGGCCGTTACCGCCAGTTCCACCAGATCGGCGCCGAGGCCCTGGGCTTTGCCGGCCCCGATGTCGATGCCGAACTCATCATGCTGGCCGTTTCCCTGTGGAAGCAGCTGGGCCTGACCCAGTGGCGCCTGGAAATCAACAGCCTGGGCCAGCCCGAGGAGCGCCAGGCACACCGCCAGGCACTGATCGCCTACCTGGAGCAGCACCAGGACGTGATGGACGAAGAGGCCAAGCGCCGCATGTACAGCAACCCGCTGCGCGTGCTGGACACCAAGAACCCCGCCATGCAGGAAATGGTCAACGGCGCGCCGCGCCTGCTGGACTTCCTGGGCGAGGGCTCGCTGGCCCACTTCGACGGGCTCAAGGCCATCCTGGACGCCAACGGCGTGCCCTGGACCGTGAACCCGCGCCTGGTGCGCGGCCTGGACTACTACAACCTGACGGTGTTCGAGTTCATCACCGACATGCTGGGCTCGCAGGGCACCATCTGCGCGGGCGGCCGCTACGACTACCTGATCGAACAGGTGGGCGGCAAGAGCGCGCCTGCCGTGGGCTGGGCATTGGGTGTGGAGCGTGTGCTGGAACTCGTCAAGGAGCTCGGCACCGACATTCCCGCGCCCACGCTGCATGCCTACGCCATCGTCCCCGATGTGGCGGCCATGCCCGTGGCGCTGCGCACCCTGCAGCAGCTGCGCGAGGCCGGTGTGCGCGTGCAGATGCATGCGGCCAGCGCCGAAGGCATGGGCAGCATGAAGTCGCAGTTCAAGAAGGCCGATGCCAGCGGCGCACATTTCGCGCTGATCTTCGGCTCCGATGAGCTGCAGCAGGGCCTGGTCACCGTCAAGTCGCTGCGCGACGGCGCGGGCCAGCAGGTTCAGCAAGCCCTGGCTGATGCGGCCCAATGGGCTGCCACCCTACAATCGGCGGTTTGACCAGCATCCGCAGCTTTTCAAGCGACCGCTCCAGCGGCGACCTCCATACATAAAGCGACACAGGCGATCCATGGCAAACCATTTCGATCTCGAAGAACAAGAGCAGATAGAGCAGCTCAAGCATTTCTGGAATACCTGGGGCACGTTGATCACCGGCGTGCTCGTGGTCATCTTCGTCGGCTTTGCCGGCTGGAATGGCTACCAGTACTGGGAAAAGCGCCAGGCCACGCAGGCTGCCGCTCTGGCGCATGCCGTTGACGTGGCGCTGGCTGGCAAGGACGCGGCGCGCGCCGGCCAGGCCTTCGCCGATCTCAAGGACAAGTACGCAGGCACCACGCAGGCGGCCCAGGCCGGCCTGCTGCTGGCCAAGGCTGCAGTGGACGAAGGCAAGCTCGATGACGCCAAGGCAGCCCTGAGCTGGGTGGCCGACAAGGGCGACGAAGGCTACAAGGCCCTGGCCAAGCTGCGCCTGAGCGCCGTGCTGGAGCAGCAAAAGCAATACGACGAAGCCCTCAAGGCGCTGGAAGGCAGCATGCCCGAGTCCTTCGCCGGCATCGTGGCCGATCGCCGTGGCGACATTCTCGCGGCCCAGGGCAAGCAGGCCGAAGCCATTGACGCCTACCAGCGCGCCCATGCCGCCCTGGACAAGGGCGTGGACTATGGCCGTCTGATCGAGTTCAAGCTCAATGCGCTGGGTGCTGAACCCACCGTGCTGGCACAGGCCAAGACGTCGACTTCGGAGAAGCAACCTTGAAAACCTCGGCTGATCAATTGATGGCGATTTCGCGCCCGCGCGGCGTTGCGCGCTGGATGGCTCTGGGCCTGCTGGCCGGTGCCCTGGGCGGCTGCTCCACCGTGTCCTCGTGGTTCAGCAGCGACACCAAGCCCAAGCCCCAGGAGCTGGGTGCCAACCCCGGCCTGCTGGCCGTGCACCAGGCCTGGACCGCCAAGCTCGGCGCCGAAGTGCCGCTGGCCACCGACATCCATGTGCAGGGCGACACGCTGCTGATCGCTGCCAAGGACGGCAGCGTCACGGCCCTCGATGCACGCAACGGCAGCCAGCTGTCGCGCTTCACCGTGGGCGAGCCGCTGACCGCGGGCGTGGGCGGTGACGCCGAGCGCCAGGCCGTGCTCACGCGCAGCAACCAGGTCATCGTCTACTCGCAAGGCAAGCAGCTGTGGAAGCAGCCGCTGCCCGCAGCCGCCTACACGCCGCCGCTGGTCGCGGGAGGCCGCGTCTTCGTGCTGGCAGCCGACCGCTCGCTGGCCGCTTTCGATGCCGCCAACGGCCGCAAGCTGTGGACCGCGCAGCGCCCGGGTGAGCCCCTGGTGCTGCGCCAGCCCGGTGTGCTGATCGCCGTGGGCAACACGTTGGTGGCCGGCCTGTCGGGCCGCATGGTGGGTATCGATCCCGACACCGGCGCCGTACGCTGGGAGGCCCCGCTGGCCAGCCCGCGCGGCACCAATGACGTGGAGCGCCTGGTGGACCTCGTGGGCCGCGTCAGCCGTGTCGGTGACAGCGTCTGCGCGCGTGCCTTCCAGGCTGCCGTGGGCTGTGTGGATACGCAAAACGCATCGGTGCGCTGGACCCAGCCGTCCAAGGGTGCCGATGGCATCGACGGCGATGGTGATTCCGTGTTCGGCGCCGAGAGCAATGGCACCGTCCAGGCCTGGCGCCGCGGCGACGGCTCGCGCGTGTGGTCCATCGACCAGCTGCAGCACCGCCGCCTGACGGCGCCGTTGATGCTGGGCCGCTCGGTGGTGTTTGGTGATGACTATGGTGTGGTGCACCTGCTGTCCAAGACGGACGGACAGGCGCTGGCACGATTGAAGACGGACGACTCCGGCGTGGCCTCGCCCCCGGTATCGGCTGCCAATACGCTGGTGGTGGTAAGCCGCAGCGGAACTGTGTACGGCTTCAGGCCGGATTGATAGGTATTTTCGGGAATGAAGCCAGTTATTGCCCTGGTAGGGCGACCCAATGTGGGCAAATCGACGCTGTTCAATCGGCTGACCAAGTCGAGGGATGCAATCGTCGCGGATTTCGCGGGCCTCACGCGTGACCGCCACTATGGACAGGGCCGCCAGGGTAAGCACGAGTACATCGTGATCGATACCGGCGGTTTTGAGCCAGATGCATCCAGCGGCATCTTCAAGGAGATGGCGCGCCAGACGCAGCAGGCTGTTGCCGAGGCTGACGTCGTGGTCTTCGTTGTCGATGCGCGCCTGGGCATGTCCGCCCAGGACCACGACATCGCCAAGTACCTGCGCCGGCTGGGCAAGCCCTGCGTGCTCGTGGCCAACAAGGCCGAGGGCATGAAGGAAGGCGTGCAGCTGACCGAGTTCTACGAACTGGGCCTGGGCGATGTGCTGCCGGTTTCCGCAGCACACGGGCAGGGCGTGCGCGACCTGCTCGACCTGGCCCTGGGCCAGCTCAACCTGCCCGAGCCCGAGGAAGACGACCCCTTCGACGATGTGGCCCAAAAGCCCATCCGCCTCACCGTGGCAGGGCGCCCCAATGTCGGCAAATCCACGCTGATCAACACCTGGCTGGGTGAGGAGCGGCTGGTCGCCTTCGACATGCCGGGCACCACGCGCGACGCCATCTCGGTGCCCTTCGAGCGCGCCGGCCAGAAGTTCGAGCTGATCGACACGGCAGGCCTGCGCCGCAAGGGCCGGGTGTTCGAGGCCATCGAGAAGTTCTCCGTGGTCAAGACGCTGCAGGCCATCGAAAGCGCCAACGTCGTGCTGCTGCTCATCGATGCCACGCAGGGCGTGACCGACCAGGATGCGCACATTGCCGGGTACGTGCTGGAAAGCGGCCGTGCCGTGGTGCTGGCCGTGAACAAATGGGATGCGGTGGACGACTACCAGCGCCAGATGCTGGAGCGCTCGATCGAGACGCGCCTGTCCTTCCTCAAGTTCGCTCCCATGCATTTCATCTCGGCGGAAAAGCGCCAGGGCCTGGGTCCGCTGTGGAACTCCATCATCCAGGCGCACAAGGCTGCCACCTGCAAGATGCCCACGCCGGTGCTCACGCGCCTGCTGATGGAGGCCGTACAGTTCCAGACGCCCAAGAAGACGGGCATCTACCGCCCCAAGATGCGCTATGCGCACCAGGGTGGCATGAACCCTCCGGTCATCGTCATACACGGCAATTCGCTAGAGCATGTGACGGAGGCCTACAAGCGCTTCCTCGAAGGGCGATTCCGCAAGGAATTCAATTTGGTTGGCACGCCGTTGCGGATCGAGTTGAAAACCTCTCATAATCCTTTTGCCGACAAGGACAAGTAACAAGCTGCGGGATTTCGGGAAAACCCTTGTGCGAACAAGGGCCCCAAAGCACTGTGGTAAGGTGTCGGTTTACAACAACACTCTTCGAACACGGAGAATATCGTGAGCAACAAAGGCCAACTCCTCCAAGACCCGTTCCTGAACGCGCTTCGCCGCGAACATGTTCCGGTGTCCATCTACCTCGTCAACGGCATCAAGCTGCAAGGCCAGATCGAATCCTTCGACCAGTACGTGGTTCTGCTTCGCAACACCGTCACGCAGATGGTTTACAAGCACGCCATCTCCACCATTGTTCCCGGCCGCGCCGTGAACTTCTCCACGGCCGAAGCTGCCGGCAGCGACGCCAGCGCTTGAGCTCGCGGCGCCCTGATGCCTCCCCGCACCGCCGGGGAGCTTCCTCACCCTTCGGGAGAGGTTTTTCTTGAGTTCTGAATCTTTTGACCGGTCCACGCCAACGCCAGTGCTGCTGGTGGGCGTGGATTTCGGCTTTCCCCATTTCGATGGCGAGTTGGAAGAGCTTGGCCTGCTGGCCGGCACGGCCGGCCTGCGCCCCGTCGCACGCCTGACCTGCAAGCGCAAGGTGCCCGATGCGGCGCTGTTCGTGGGCAGTGGCAAGGCCGACGAAATCCGCATGCTCGCCCAGATGCACGGTGCCCAGGAAGTGCTGTTCGACCAGGCCCTGAGCCCGGCCCAGCAGCGCAATCTGGAACGCCATCTGCAGATGCCGGTCAACGACCGCACCCTGTTGATCCTGGAGATCTTCGCCCAGCGCGCGCGCAGCCATGAAGGCAAGCTGCAGGTGGAGCTGGCGCGCCTGCAATACGTGGCCACGCGCCTCGTGCGGCGCTGGACCCACCTGGAGCGGCAGATGGGCGGCATCGGCGGCCGTGGCGGCCCTGGCGAAAAGCAGATCGAGCTGGACCGCCGCATGATCGACGAGTCGATCAAGCGCACCAAGGAGCGGCTGCAGAAGGTCAAGAAGCAGCGCGCCACGCAGCGTCGGCGGCGCGAGCGCCATGGCATCTTCAATATCTCTCTGGTTGGCTACACCAACGCCGGCAAGTCCACGCTGTTCAATGCGCTGGTCAAGGCGCGCGCCTATGCGGCCGACCAGCTGTTCGCCACGCTGGACACGACCACGCGCCAGCTGTACCTGAATGAAGCCCAGCAATCGGTGTCCCTGTCGGATACCGTGGGGTTCATCCGCGACCTGCCGCACGGCCTGGTCGATGCATTCCAGGCCACGTTGCAGGAGGCGATCGATGCCGATCTTCTGCTGCATGTGGTCGACGCCTCCAATCCGAATTTCCCAGAGCAAATCCAACAAGTCCAGAAAGTTCTGAAGGAAATCGGTGCCCAGGAGGTGCCTCTGGTACTGGTTTTCAACAAATTGGACGCCGTCGATCCGGAGCGGCTTCCAGCGCAGTTGCAGGACCAGTACGAGCTTGACGGGCTGCCTGTTTCACGGGTGTTCGTCAGCGCCCGCTCCGGCGAGGGGCTGCCGCAGCTGCGGCAGTTGCTGGCCGAGCATGCGCTGCGCGCGGAGGCGGAACACGCCGAAGCGCACGGTGGTGATGAGCGGGATCAGGAGGAGGTGGATGGCGCGATGCCCCCTGGGCAGGACGCCGAATACTAGGGGCTAGCGCCCTGATTGGGCAAAATGCCGATTGGGTCCCTGTCTTTACCGAAGAAACCGAGACTTCTCGCATGAATCTTTCACAACGCGCCCATCGCTGGGCGATGCTGCCGCAGCGCCTTCGCGGGATGTTCAACCTGAATGATCCGCGATGGGGACGTGGCGACGACAAGAACGACGATGCTTCGCGCCCCGATGCCGACCGTCCCGCGCCGCCGCCCCCGCCTGCGGAACCTGCACGCGACAACCGCGACAGCCGTGACAACCGCCCCTCGTCGGGCGGCGGCCAGCCGCCTGATCTGGATGAGCTGTGGCGCGACCTCAACCGCAAGCTCTCGGGCCTGTTCGGCGGCAAGCCGGGCGGCGGCCGTGGCCAGCCGCCCATCCGCAATGGCGGCGGCAGCCAGCCGCCGGACATGCGCAGCGCCGGCATGGGCGTGGGCCTGATCGCCGGCATTGCCTTCATCATCTGGATGGGCACGGGCATCTTCATCGTCCAGGAAGGCCAGCAGGCCGTCATCACCCAGTTCGGCAAGTACAAGAGCACGGTGGGCGCCGGCATCAACTGGCGGCTGCCGTACCCGATCCAGCGCCATGAACTGGTCTTCGTGACGCAGATCCGCTCGGCCGACGTGGGGCGCGACACCATCATCAAGAGCACGGGCCTGCGCGAGTCGGCCATGCTCACCGAGGACGAGAACATCGTCGAGATCAAGTTCGCCGTCCAGTACCGCCTGAGCGACGCGCGCGCCTGGCTCTTCGAGAGCAAGAACCCGTCCGAGGCCGTGGTCCAGGCCGCAGAGACTGCCGTGCGCGAAGTCGTCGGCAAGATGAAGATGGACACGGCGCTGGCCGAGGAGCGCGACCAGATCGCCCCGCGCGTGCGCGACCTGATGCAGACCATCTTGGACCGCTACAAGGTGGGCGTGGAAGTCGTGGGCATCAACCTGCAGCAAGGCGGCGTGCGTCCGCCCGAGCAGGTCCAGGCGGCCTTCGACGACGTGCTGCGTGCCGGCCAGGAGCGTGAGCGTGCCAAGAACGAAGCGCAGGCCTACGCCAACGACGTGGTGCCGCGCGCAGCCGGCTCGGCAGCGCGCCTGCTGGAAGAGTCCAACGGCTACAAGGCCCGCATCGTGGCCCAGGCCCAGGGTGATGCGCAGCGCTTCAGCTCGGTGTTCACCGAGTACCAGAAGGCTCCCCAGGTCACGCGCGACCGCATGTACCTGGAAACCATGCAGCAGATCTACGGCAACGTGACCAAGGTGCTGGTGGAATCGCGCCAGGGCTCCAACCTGCTGTACCTGCCGCTGGACAAGATCATGCAAGGCGTGAGCGGCAATGTGCCGGCAGCCGACAGCTCGGCGGCCCCCAGCACCCAGGCGCCTGCGCCTGCCGCCATTCCCGGCCTTTCGAACGATGCGCGCAGCCGCGACAGCAGTCGCAGCCGTGACCGCGAAGCACGCTGAGGAGCAGCCCAAGTGAACCGAGTTGGATTTTTCATCACCAGCATTCTTCTGGCGCTCGCGCTGCTCAGCTCCATGCTGTTCGTCGTCGATCAGCGCCAGTTCGGCGTGGTCTATGCCCTGGGTCAGATCAAGGAAGTGATCACCGAGCCGGGCCTGAACATCAAGATGCCGCCGCCGTTCCAGAACGTGCGCTACATCGACAAGCGCCTGCTCACGCTGGACAGCACCGACACCGAGCCCATGCTCACTGCCGAAAAGCAGCGCGTGGTCATCGACTGGTACGTGCGCTGGCGCATCTCCGATCCGTCGGAGTACATCCGCAATGTGGGCCTGGACGAGTCGGCCGGCGCCATGCAGCTCAACCGCGTGGTGCGCAATGCCTTCCAGGAGGAAATCAACCGCCGCACCGTGCGCGAACTGCTGTCCAGCAAGCGCGATGCGCTGATGAACGACGTCAAGCGCGAAGTGCTGGAGACCGTGCGCGGCGCCAAGCCCTGGGGCGTGGACGTGGTCGATGTGCGCATCACGCGCGTGGACTATGCCGAGACGATCACGGAATCGGTCTACCGCCGCATGGAAGCCGAGCGCAAGCGCGTGGCCAACGAGCTGCGCTCCACCGGCGCCGCCGAAGGCGAGAAGATCCGCGCCGAGGCCGATCGCCAGCGCGAGATCACCATCGCCAATGCCTACCGTGATGCCCAGAAGATCAAGGGCGAGGGCGATGCCGAGGCCGCCCGGACCTACGCCGAGGCCTTTGGCAAGGACCCGCAGTTTGCGCAGTTCTACCGCAGCCTGGAGGCCTACAAGGCCAGCTTTGCCAAGAAGAGCGATGTGCTCGTGCTCGATCCTTCGCAGACCGATTTCTTCAAGGCCTACCGCAGTGGTGGAAGCTCTGGAAAATAAGCGCGCCTGAGCGGCAACGCCGCCCGGCCCCTGCACGGCGCCCCTGTTGGGGCGCCGTTTTTTCTTGCGCCGCCGCTGTCGCCCGTGCACCGAATCGATTCGGAATACCGAACACCCGCCGTGGGCCTTGGGTCACCCCCAATTTGGGCTGGCCCGCAACAGCCGGTAGAATCACGTTTTTAACAGCCTCCCCCTTTTCCATGTCTGCTTGGGTCCTGCCGGATCACATCGCCGATGTCTTGCCTTCCGAGGCCCGGCACATCGAAGAATTGCGTCGAGGCCTGCTCGATACAGCGCGTGGCTATGGCTATGAACTGGTCATGCCGCCCATGCTGGAGTACCTCGAATCCCTGCTCACCGGCACAGGGGAGGCGCTGGACCTGCAGACCTGCAAGCTCATCGACCAGCTGACAGGCCGCACCATGGGTCTGCGTGCAGACACCACGCAGCAGGTGGCCCGCATCGACGCCCATCTTCTCAACCGCAAGGGCCTCACGCGCCTGTGCTACTGCGGCCCCGTCGTCCATGCCCGCCCTGACCGCCCCCGCGCCACGCGCGAGCCGCTGCAGTTCGGTGCCGAGATCTACGGCCACCAGGGCATGGAAGCCGACCTGGAGGCTCTGCACCTGGCGCTGGACTGCCTGCGCAGCGCAGGCGTCACCAACATCAATGTCGATCTGGCCGATGTGCGCATCGTGCGCAGCCTGCTGGCTGGCGTGATGGTGGACATGCAGGTGCTGCGCGGCGTGCACGCTGCGCTGGCCGCCAAGGATGCGAGCGAGCTCGAGCGCCTCACGCGCGACTTCCCTGCCGCCTCGCGCGAGGGACTGATGGCCTTGCTGCAGCTGTATGGCGGCATCGAGGTGCTGGACCGCGCCGAGAAGCTGCTGGCCCGCACCGCAGGCGTGCAGCCTCTGCTGGACCAGCTGCGCTGGCTGGCGCAGCGCCTGGAGGGCGTGAGCGTGAGCTTCGATCTGGCCGATCTGCGCGGCTATGCCTACTACAGCGGCACGCGCTTCGCCATCTATGTGCCGGGTGCCAGCGATGCGCTGGTGCGCGGCGGCCGCTATGACGAGGTGGGTGCGGTCTTTGGCCGCAACCGGCCCGCCGCCGGCTTCAGCCTGGACATCAAGCAGCTCGTCGCCGTCGTGCCCGAGCGCCCGCTCAAGGCTGCCATCCGCGCGCCCTGGGGCGACGATCCCCAGGTTGCGGCTGCCATTGCTGCATTGCGCCGGCAGGGCGAGACCGTGGTCTGCGTGCTGCCAGGGCATGAAAGCGAAGTGGACGAATTCCACTGCGACCGCGAGCTCGTGCAGGTTGCCGGGCAGTGGGCCGTGCAAGCCATCTGACGCATTTGTCAATTTCTTCGGATTTCATCGGATTTGAATATGAAAGCTACCAAAGGTCGCAACGTGGTCGTGGTCGGCACCCAGTGGGGTGACGAAGGCAAGGGCAAGCTGGTGGACTGGCTGACCGAAAGCGCCCAGGGCGTGGTCCGCTTCCAGGGTGGCCACAACGCTGGCCACACGCTGGTCATCAACGGCGTGAAGACCGCACTGCACCTG
The DNA here is from genome assembly GCF_016428765.1 of Delftia sp. ASV31. Classification (NCBI taxonomy): domain Bacteria; kingdom Pseudomonadati; phylum Pseudomonadota; class Betaproteobacteria; order Burkholderiales; family Comamonadaceae; genus Delftia; species Delftia sp. ASV31. Next base: position 41,598 of record NZ_JAELTK010000029.1, on the reverse strand, counting down.
ATCCCCAGCGGCATCATGCGCCCCGGCGTGAAGTGCTATATCGGCAACGGCGTGGTGCTCTCTGCCGCCAAGCTGTTCGAGGAAATCGAAGGCCTGGAGAAGGCCGGCGTGCAGGTGCGTGACCGTCTGCGCGTGTCCGAAGCCTGCCCGCTGATCCTGCCTTTCCACTCGGCGCTGGACGTGGCGCGCGAAGCTGCGCGCGAGCAGGGCGGCACCGAGAAGATCGGCACCACCGGCCGTGGCATCGGCCCCGCCTACGAAGACAAGATTGCCCGCCGCGCACTGCGCGTGCAGGACCTCAAGTACCCCGAGCGCTTCGCCACCAAGCTGCGCGAACTGCTGGCCCTGCACAACCACATCCTGGTCAACGTGCTGGGTTCGAAGAACTTCACCTTCGGTGACGCGCTCAAGCCGTACATCAAGGATGGCGAAGTGCAATTCGACGCGGTGTACGAAGAGGCCATGCGCCATGCCGAGCTGCTCAAGCCCATGATGGCCGATGTCTCGCGCGAGCTGAACGCCGCGCACGCCGAAGGCGCCAACCTGCTGTTCGAAGGCGCGCAGGGCACGCTGCTGGACGTGGACCACGGCACCTATCCCTATGTCACCTCGTCCAACTGCGTCGCCGGCAATGCGGCTGCAGGCTCGGGCGTGGGCCCCGGCATGCTGCACTACATCCTGGGCATCACCAAGGCCTACTGCACCCGCGTGGGCGGCGGTCCTTTCCCCACCGAACTGGATTGGGAAAAGGAAGGCACGCCGGGCTGGCACATGAGCACCGTGGGCGCCGAAAAGGGCGTGACCACCGGCCGCTCGCGCCGCTGCGGCTGGTTCGACGCCGCGCTGCTCAAGCGCAGCGCCCAGGTCAACGGCCTGTCGGGCCTGTGCATCACCAAGCTCGACGTGCTCGACGGCCTGCAGGAACTGCTGCTGTGCGTGGGCTACGAGCTCGATGGCGAGAAGATCGACCTGCTGCCCATGGGCGCCGACGAGATCGCCCGCTGCAAGCCCATCTATGAGTCCATCCCCGGCTGGACCGATTCCACCGTGGGCGTGACCGACTACGACAAGCTGCCGGCCAATGCCCGCCGCTATCTGGAGCGCATCGAGGAAGTGACGGGCGTGCCCATCGCCATGGTTTCGACCAGCCCCGACCGGGATCACACCATCCTGATGCAAAACCCCTACGCCGCCCAGTGAACCACTGGCGGCTGAACCCCAAGATTGAACCAGGAGCCATTCCATGCTGACGGAAGACGGTCAACACCTGTATGTGAGCTACGACGAATACCACGGACTGATCGAAAAGCTCGCGATCAAAGTGCACCAGTCCGGCTGGGAATTCGACACCATTCTCTGCCTGGCCCGTGGCGGCCTGCGTCCCGGTGACATGCTCAGCCGCATCTTCGACAAGCCGCTGGCCATCATGTCCACCAGCTCCTACCGCGCCGAAGCCGGCACGGTGCAGGGCCATCTGGACATCGCGCGCTTCATTACCACGCCCAAGGGCGAGATCGCCGGCCGCGTGCTGCTGGTCGATGATCTGGCCGATTCGGGCCACACGCTGAACGCCGTGATCGCCATGCTCAAGACCAACTACCCGCCGATCACCGAGCTGCGCAGCGCCGTGATCTGGACCAAGGGCCTGTCGGCCTTCACGCCCGACTACTCGGTGGACTACCTGCCGACCAACCCCTGGATCCACCAGCCCTTCGAGCACTACGACACCCTGCGTCCCGAAAAGCTCATGGAGAAGTGGAAGATCTGATCGCCACTGCGCCTTCGGGCGCATGCCAGCGAAGGGAGCCTGTCGGCTCCCTTTTTCTTTGTGGCGGGTATTTCCATGCGCCGTTGTCATGCCTTGATGCAAGTCATGGATTGGCGTGCTTGCCGCGATATCTCGGGCCAACGTCGCGCAAATGTCGGTTTTTTGCACAGCAGCAAAAGCCGATGCCCCAGAGCGTCCGAGGGGCTGATTGGCGCAGCTACACTGCGCAGATTCTCAGAAGGTGGTGCTTTGTGAAACGTCTTTCCGTCGGGCGCTTGAGCGCGGCTGTGGCTTTGGTTGTGGGCGGCGGTGCGCTGGCCTGGCTGGCTGTGGCATCCCTGCCCGGATCCAAATCGGCCCGCGCGGCCTCGGCCACGTCTGCTGCCGTGCAGGCGCAAGCCGCATCGGCCCAGGCGGCCGCCGTTCCTGCCGCGCCTTCCGTTCCCTCGGCTACGGCAGCTCCCGCGGCCCCGGTCGCGCGTGTCACGCCGCCACCGCAGACCCAGGGCCCCACGCCCATCTTTGTGCTCAACTCGCTTGATGCCAACATCAGCATCGTGGACCCGGTCACCTGGCAGGAGACGGCACGCATTCCCACGGGCAAGGAGCCGCATCACCTGTACCTCACGCCGGACGAGAAATCGCTGGTCGTGGCCAACGCGCTGGGCGACACCCTGACCCTGGTCGATCCGCGCACGGGCGAGGTGCAGCGCGTGATCCGCGACATCATCGACCCCTATCACCTGCGCTTCAGCCCGGACATGAAGTGGTTCGTCACGGCGGCCAACCGCCTCAACCACATCGACATCTATCGCTGGGATGGCCAGAACCCGCAGCTGGTCAAGCGCGTGCCCACGGGCAAGACGCCCAGCCATCTCTGGATCGATGCCAAGAGCACGACCATCTATTCCACCATGCAGGACAGCGATGCCCTGGTGGCCATCGACATCGCCACCCAGACCATCAAGGCCCGCGTGCCCACCGGCCCCATGCCGGCCGATCTCTATGGCAGCCCGGACGGCACCAAGCTGTTCATCGGCCTGACCGGCAGCGATGGCGTGGAAGTGTTCGACATCACCGGCCCCGAGCCGCGCAGCGTGGCCCGCATCAAGACAGCCGCTGGCGCCCACGCCATGCGCGCCGCCGGCGACGGCCGCCACCTGTATGTGAGCAACCGCGTGGCCAACACCATCAGCAAGATCGACATGCAGACCAACCAGGTCGTGGCCAACTACCCGGCACCGGGCGGCCCCGACTGCATGGACGTCTCCGCCGACGGCCGCTACCTGCTGGTCAGCTCGCGCTGGGCGCGCAAGCTGTCGGTGATCGACACCGTGGAAAAGAAGGTGGTCCAGCAGGTCAAGGTCGGCAAGTCGCCGCACGGCGTGTGGACGCTGGCCCACGCGCAACGCTGATGGACCGCCGTCTCTTTGCGCAATCGCTGGCCGGTGCGGCGGCTTTCGGCCTGCTGCGCCCCGCCTTGGCGGCGGGGCAGGGCACAGGCTGTGCCAAGACAGTGTATCTGACCTTCGACACGGGCCACATGGGCATTGCCGACCTGGTGGCCGATGTGCTCAAGCGCCATGCGGTGCCAGTGACGTTTTTCGCGGCCAACGAGCCCACCCAGCAAGGCGATGGCAGCCTGGGCGAGACCTGGGCGCCCTGGTGGCGCGCACGCGCGGCCGAAGGTCATGAGTTCGCCTCGCACACCTACGACCACATGTACTGGCGCGGTGATCTGCGCGCCTCGAAGAACGGGCCGGTCACGGGTTTTCGCGTGCGCCCCTCGGCAGGGCCTCGCGCCAACGAGACCTTCACGGTCGATGCGGCAGGCTATTGCGACGAGATCCGCCGATCCGCACAGCGGCTGCAGCAGATCACGGGGCGCAAGCCCCTGCCGCTGTTCCGGGCGCCCGGCGGCAAGACCTCGCCCGCGCTGCTGGATGCCGCGCGGCAGGGCGGCTACATGCATGTGGGCTGGGCCAGCGCGGGTTTTCTGGGCGATGAGCTGCCCAGCGACCGCTACCCGAATGCGCAGCTGCTGGCCCAGGCGCTCAAGAACATCCGCAGCGGAGACATCCTGCTGGCCCATCTGGGCATCTGGTCACGCAAGGACCCCTGGGCACCTGCCGTGCTGGAACCTTTGGTCACGGGCCTGCTCAAGCAGGGGTTCTGCTTCCGCACGCTGCGGGAGCATCCCGACTATCGGGATTGGGTAGCAAAATTCGCATAGTGTCCGCGCGCGCAGCGCGGCGGGCGATGGGAGCGTGGTGTGGACTGGTGGATTCAGTGGTTCGGTAATGCGCAGCAGCGCCTGTTCGAGGGCGTTGTCCAGCCCCTGCTGTTCGGCCTGGGGCAGGCCAGCCTGCTGGAGGACGCCTATGGCGCCACGGGCTGGCTGCTGGTGGGCCTGCTGCAGATCTTCATCATGGTGGCGGTGATCGCGCCGCTGCAGTACTGGCGGCCCGTCGAGCCCGTTACCGACCGGCGCGCCATCCATGTGGACATCATCTACACCGTGGTCCACCGGCTGGGCCTGTTCAGGCTGGCGCTGTTCTTCACGCTGGACCCGCTGTGGGACGAGCTCATGGGCCGCCTGCATGTCTGGGGCCTGCCGAGCTTTCACCTGGATGGTGTCTGGCCCGGCGTCACCGACCTGGCCTGGGTCAGCCTGATCATCTACCTGCTGGCCTTCGACTTCCTGGACTACTGGATACACCGCGGCCAGCACAGCATCGGCTGGTGGTGGAAGCTGCATGCGCTGCACCACTCGCAGCGCCAGATGACGGTGTGGAGCGACAACCGCAACCACCTGCTCGACGATGTGATCCGCGACACCATCATCGTGCTCGTGGCCCAGCTCATCGGCGTGGCGCCGGGCCAGTTCGTGGCCATCGTGGCCTTCACCCAGCTCAGCGAGAGCTTCCAGCACGCCAACCTGCGCGTCTGGTTCGGCACCGTCGGCGAGCGGCTGTGGATCAGCCCCCGTTTTCACCGCCGCCACCACGCCATCGGCATAGGCCATGAGCCCATGGCGCCCGTGCGCAACAAGAAGGCGCACGGCAACAACTTCGGCGTGCTCCTGCCCTGGTGGGACATGCTGTTCGGCACCGCCAACTTCGAGCTGCGCTTCGATCCCACCGGCGTGCGCGACCAGGTCCAGCCCAATGCCCAGGGCCAGCTGCGCGACTACGGCCAGGGCTTTTGGGCCCAGCAATGGCGTGGGTTCCTAAGGTTGATGGGTCGCGCTTGAGGCTGGGCTCGGGGTATGCTTGTCGGCATGGGCTTGCTACTCGATTCCTTCTGGCGTGCGACGGCGTATTGCCTGCATAAGCGGGTGATTGCATGGTCGCTGTTTCCCTTGCTGTTCATGGCCATCACGGCCTGGCTGCTGGGCTATTTCTTCTGGGCCGATGCCGTCGTCTGGACGGAAGGGGTCCTGCAGGGCGTGGGCTGGCTGCACACCGTCTGGTCCTGGATGGGCGTGCAATCGCTGCCCGAGCTGGTGGCGCCGGTACTGGTCGTGCTCTCGGTCACGCCGGTGCTGGTCGTGGTCTCGCTGCTGCTGGTGGCGCTGTTCATGACGCCGGCCCTGGTCGAGCTGGTGGCCCAGCGGCGTTTTCCCGCGCTGGAGCGCAGGCAGGGCGCCACCCTGGTCGGCAGCCTGGTGTGGTCCGCAGGCTCTTCGCTGATTGCCTTGATCGCGCTGCTCGTGTCGGTGCCGCTGTGGTTCGTGCCGCCCCTGGTGGTGGTGATCCCGCCGCTGATCTGGGGCTGGCTGACCTACCGCGTCATGGCCTTTGACGCGCTCTCTGCCCACGCCAGCAAGCCCGAGCGCCGCAGCCTGTTCCTGCGCCACCGCCTGGCGCTGATGCTCATGGGCGTGGTCTGCGGCTATCTGGGCGCGGCGCCGGCCATTGTCTGGGCCTCCGGCGTGGTCTTCATCGCGGCCTTCTGGATACTGATTCCGGTGGCCATCTGGATCTATGCGCTGATCTTCGCTTTCTCCTCGCTGTGGTTTGCCCACTTCTGCCTGGCCGCGCTGCAGCGCATGCGCGAGGAGGAACCGGCGCTGCCCGACACCCCCATCGTGCCCTACGCTCCCGACGCGCCGCTCGGAGCCGGCGCGGCCTCTCCCCCCTCCACCCCGCAAGAAAAGACCTCATGACCCTTCAAGTAGGCGCACTCATCATCGGAGACGAAATCCTGTCGGGCAAGCGTGCCGACAAGCACCTTCCCAAGCTGATCGAGCTGCTGGGCGCGCGTGGCCTGTCCCTGGCCCATGCCGAGTACGTGGGCGATGACAGGGCGCGCATCACCGACGCCCTGCGCCGCGCCTTCGCATCGCAGGCCGTGGTCTTCAGCTTTGGCGGCATAGGCGCCACCCCCGACGACCACACGCGCCAATGCGCGGCTGAGGCCCTGGGCGTGCCGCTGGCACTGCACCCGGAAGCCGTGGCCCTGATCCGCGAGCGCATGCGCGATGTGGCCACCGAAGAAGGCAAGCCCTACGAACCCCAGCGCGCCGACAACCTGCACCGGCTGCAGATGGGCAACTTCCCCGAAGGCGCGCGCATCATCCCCAACGTCTACAACAAGATCCCGGGCTTTTCCTGCTCGGGCGCAGCGGGCACCGTGCACTTCGTGCCCGGTTTCCCTGTCATGGCCTGGCCCATGGTCGAGTGGGTGCTGGAGCAGCGGTACGCCAAGCATTTCCACAGTACGGTGCAGCGGGAGCATTCGGTCATCGTCTACGGCGGCATGGAGGCCACGTTGACGCCGTTGATGGTGGCCATAGAGCGCGACCACCCGGGCGTCAAGGTGTTCAGCCTGCCCAGCGTGGATGATTCCAAGCACGGCCGGCACATAGAACTTGGTGTCAAGGGCGAAGCTGGTGCCGTCACCAAGGCCTGGCCCACGCTGCTGGAAGGTTTGCACTCATTTGGTGCAAGTCTTGGCCCTGAATTGGTGCGCAATATCTGATTTACGGGCCGGTTCCTGAATCTGCACCGATTTGGTGAAGATGCCGGGCGGTGGATCGAATGCCGACAGAGGCTTCAATGTCATCCACAAGCCCTTCCCAAGGCGGCAGAATCACGGGGCTGGCGCGCCAAGCAGGTGCCAGTCTGCAGGCATGCACTCAATGGATGCAGCCTGGCACGCAAACTGCTTAAGAGTATTTATCTTTTTTGATCAGCCAGATTGGCAGGAGAGATCTGATGGCAAAGACCGTTGCAGACGTGTTGAACATGGTGAAGGAGAACGAGGTCAAATTCGTGGACCTTCGTTTTACGGACACCCGTGGCAAGGAGCAGCACGTCACGGTGCCGGTGTCGCACTTCGACGAAGACAAGTTCACCTCGGGCCACGCCTTCGACGGCTCGTCGGTGGCAGGCTGGAAGGGCATTGAAGCATCTGACATGCAGCTGATGCCCGATCCCGCTACCGCGAACATCGACCCCTTCTTTGAAGAGACCACGCTGTTCCTGCAGTGCGATGTGATCGAACCCGGTGATGGCAAGGCCTACGACCGCGATCCCCGCTCCGTGGCCAAGCGCGCCGAAGCCTATCTGAAGGCATCGGGCCTGGGCGACACCGCCTACTTCGGACCCGAACCCGAATTCTTCATCTTCGACGGCGTGCGCTGGAACACCGAACCCGGCAGCACCTTCTACGAAATCGAAGAGTACGAAGCACCCTGGAATTCGGGCGCCAAGTTCGAATCCGGCAACCGCGGCCATCGTCCGCGCAACAAGGGCGGCTACTTCCCCGTGCCCCCCGTGGACAGCACCCAGGATCTGCGCGCCGAAATGGTGCTGCTGCTCGAACAGCTGGGCATTCCCGTCGAAGTGTTCCACCACGAAGTGGCAGGCGCCGGCCAGAACGAGATCGGCACCCGCTTCAGCACCCTGGTGGAACGCGCCGACTGGACACAGGTCATGAAGTACGTGATCTGGAACGTGGCCAACACCTACGGCAAGACCGCCACCTTCATGCCCAAGCCCTATCCGGGCGACAACGGCTCGGGCATGCACGTGCACCAGTCCGTCTGGAAGGATGGCAAGAACCTGTTCGCAGGTGACGGCTACGCCGGCCTGTCCGACTTCGCGCTGTACTACATCGGCGGCATCATCAAGCACGCCCGTGCCCTGAACGCCATCACCAACCCCGGCACCAACAGCTACAAGCGCCTGGTGCCCGGCTTCGAGGCTCCGGTCAAGCTGGCCTACTCGGCCAAGAACCGCTCGGCATCGATCCGCATCCCCTACGTGGCCAACCCCAAGGGCCGCCGCGTCGAGGCACGCTTCCCCGATCCGCTGATGAACCCCTACCTGGGCTTCTCGGCCCTGCTGATGGCAGGTCTGGACGGCGTGGAAAACAAGATCCATCCCGGCGAAGCCGCGACCAAGGATCTGTACCACCTGCCCCCGGAAGAGGACAAGCTGGTGCCCACGGTCTGCCACAGCCTGGACCAGGCCCTGGAAGCGCTGGACGCGGACCGCTCGTTCCTGACCAAGGGCGGCGTGTTCTCGGACAGCATGCTCGATGCCTACATCGAGCTGAAGATGGGCGAAGTGACCCGTTACCGTCAGGCCGTGCATCCGGTCGAGTACGACATGTACTTCTCGCTGTAAGGCGAGTCGGCAAAAAGGCGGCGCAAGCCGCCTTTTTTGCTTTCGGCCAGGACCTGGGTATGCTGGGCGCGGAACCAAAAGGGGTTGGCCCGCTCAAGAAATGACGTCCAGCCCGGAAGATGGAGCGATACTTGCCCGGATAAGCCGGGCCCTTCCGATCTGGCTACCCGAGGGAATGGAATGAAGAAACTGTTTGTGTCACTGCTGCTGCCCCTGCTGTCGGTGGGAGCCTGGTCCCAGGACGTGATCTACCGCTGCGGCAACGAGTACACCAACAACGTCAGCCAGGCCAAGGCCAAGGACTGCAAGCCGGTGGATGGCGGGCATGTGACGGTGATCCATGGCGGCAGCAAGCCGGCGGCCTCGGGCGGCAGCCAGGCACCGCGCACCTCCGCCGCTCCGGCCGCAGGATCGCCCGCTCCGGCCAAGGTCAACAGCAGCGCCCAGAAGGCCCGCGACTCCGACGCGCGGACCATTCTGGAAAGCGAGCTGGCCCGCGCCCAGGAGAAGCTGACACAGCTGCGTCAGGAGTACAACGATGGCAATCCCCAGCGCACCGCATTGGAGTTGCGCAATCCCCAGGGCTATCTGGAACGTGTCGAGCAGCTCAAGAGCAGCATCTCGCGGCAGGAAGGCGATGTCGCCGGCATCCGCCGTGAGCTGGATCGACTTCCCAAGAACTGACGGGCCCGCGCGGCCCACCGGAGCCCGGCCATGATCCAGGACGACCGGCCGGCGCCCCCGGCCTCCTATCAAGCGCTTGACCTGCTGTGCACGCTGATGACCGTGCTCGACGAGCAGGGTGCCGTGCTTTTCGCCAACGCTGCCCTTGAAAACGCACTGGGCCTGTCGCGCCGCATGCTCGAAGGCAGCGAGCTGGCGGCCTGCTTCACCGAGCCGGCCTTGCTGGACAAGGCCTTGCGTGGCGCCCAGGACAACGACTTCGCGGCCCTGCGCTTCGAGGCCAGCCTGCACCGCGTGGGCGGCGATGCGCTGCCCGTGCACGTCACGGTCTCGCTGGCCGAGCGGCCCGGCCATGTGCTGGTCGAGTTCTGGCCGCTGGAGCAGCAGGCCCGCCAGGACCGCGAGGAGCGGCTGCGCGAGCAGGCCCAGGCACACAAGGAGCTGATCCGCAACCTGGCCCACGAGATCAAGAACCCGCTGGGCGGCATCCGTGGCGCAGCCCAGCTGCTGCAGATGGATCTGGACGCACCCGAGCTGCGCGAGTACACCGAAGTCATCATCCACGAGGCCGACCGGCTGCAGGCGCTGGTGGATCGGCTGCTGGCGCCGCACCGCCATCCGCATGAGGTCGGTGACGTCAACATCCACGAAGTCTGCGAGCGCGTGCGCTCGCTGGTGCTGGTCGAGCACCCTGCCGGGCTGACCATCACGCGCGACTACGACATCTCCATCCCGGAGTTCCGGGGCGACAGCGCCCAGCTGATCCAGGCCGTGCTCAACATCGTCCAGAACGCGGCGCAGGCGCTGCAGGAGCGCATTGCGGCTGGTGATGCCGAGATCATTTTGCGAACGCGCGTGGCCCGGCAGGTAACTTTTGGTCGCCAGCGCTATCGGTTGGCATTGGAATTGCATGTGATCGACAACGGGCCAGGCGTTCCCGATGCCATCAAGGAGCGGATCTTCTATCCGCTGGTATCGGGAAGGGATGGCGGTTCGGGACTGGGGCTGACGCTGGCGCAGACCTTCGTGCAGCGCCACCAGGGGCTGATCGAATGTGAAAGCCAGCCGGGACGCACGGATTTCCGCATCCTCATTCCCCTGCCTTGAGGCCCACGGAAGTCAACACTGCAACAAGGGAAGGATGCACCACCAATGAAACCGATCTGGATCGTGGATGATGACCCTTCCATCCGCTTCGTGCTGGAAAAGGCACTGGGCCGGGAAGGCTGGGCAACGCGCAGCTTCATCCAGGCGCGCGATGTGCTCACGGCACTGTCCGATGTCGATGCCGGCGACCCGGCGCGCCAGCCACCCCAGGTGCTGGTGAGCGACATCCGCATGCCCGGCGGCTCGGGGCTGGAGCTGCTCGAGCAGATCCGTGCCCAGCAGCCGGGCCTGCCCGTCATCATCATGACCGCGTACTCCGACCTGGACAGTGCCGTCTCGGCCTTCCAGCGCGGAGCCTTCGAATACCTGCCCAAACCCTTCGACCTGCCCAAGGCCGTGGAACTCATCCGGCGCGCCGTCGAGGAAAGCCTGCGCGAGGACGTGGCCGAGGCCCAGGCCCCGCTGCAGGCCGAGATGCTGGGCCAGGCGCCTGCCATGCAGGACGTGTTCCGCGCCATCGGCCGGCTCAGCCAGAGCCAGGTCACGGTGCTGATCACCGGCGAGTCGGGCTCGGGCAAGGAGCTGGTGGCGCGCGCGCTGCACAAGCACTCGCCCGTGGCGGGCGGCCCCTTCGTGGCCATCAACACCGCCGCCATCCCCAAGGACCTGCTGGAGTCCGAACTGTTCGGCCACGAGCGCGGCGCCTTCACTGGCGCCCAGACGCAACGGCGCGGACGCTTCGAGCAGGCCGAGGGCGGCACGCTCTTTCTCGATGAAATCGGCGACATGCCCTTCGACCTGCAGACGCGCCTGCTGCGTGTGCTGTCGGATGGGCACTTCTACCGCGTGGGCGGCCACCAGGCCGTCAAGGCCCATGTGCGCGTCATCGCCGCCACCCACCAGGACCTGGAGCAGCGCGTGCGCAACGGCGGCTTCCGCGAGGATCTGTTCCACCGCCTCAACGTCATCCGCCTGCGCCTGCCCGCGCTGCGCGAGCGCAATGAAGACGTGCCCATGCTGGCTCGCCACTTCCTGCAGCAAAGCGCGCGGCAACTGGGCGTGGAGCCCAAGCGCATGGGGGTCGATGCCATGCAGCGGCTGCAGACCTTCGCCTTCCCCGGCAACGTGCGACAGCTGGAGAACATCTGCCACTGGCTGACCGTCATGGCTCCTGCCCAGGTCATCTCGGTCAAGGACCTGCCCCCCGAGGTGCTGGGCGAAGCCGCCCCGCCCGTGGGCGGTGGCAACGGCAGCGTGCCTGCACCGGCCACGCTGCCGCATGCGCCGGCACCGCTGGCGGAAGAGGGCCTTGGCCGACTGGCCGTGCCCGTGTCCGCGCTGGCCCCGCCGCATGACACCGCCCTGGCCGCATCCGACCTGGACTGGGTCCATCTGCTGGGGCAGCAGGCGCGCCAGCTGCTGGAGCACACCCACGCCCAGGGGCATGGTGAAGTCTGGGACCAGCTGTCCCGCCGCTTCGAGGCGCAGTTGATCCGCTCGGCTCTGGCCGTCACCCACGGCCGCCGGGTCGAGGCCGCCCAGCGCCTGGGCATTGGCCGCAACACCATCACCCGCAAGCTCCAGGAGCTGGGCATGGACGAGGACGCCTTCGAGTAAGGCAAGCCGGCGGGCGGCCGGGCCCTTGCCTTGGCAAGGGTCCGGCTCCTACAGGCCGGCGCCCGGGGTGCTGACGGTCCGGGCCGCCCGGGCTTGGGACAATGGAGTCCTCTTCGCTGGAACGGCCTACGTCCCGACCTATCGTGCCCACAGTCCTCTCCAATCTCTGGCAAAAAGCCAAGCCCGCTCGTCCGGGCCTGATGTACCCATCGACACCGCGCACGCTTGGCGAGCCGGTCGATGCGTACTGGCATGACCGCTACTTCCTGGAGCCTTACTTCGTTGCGGGGCGTGGTTACGACCAATACCGTCCCGCCTACGCACTGGGCTGGAAAGCGTCACTTGAACCCGAGCACGCGCAGCAGGATTTCGACGATGTCGAATTCGAGCTTGAAGAGCGCTGGGAGCAGGTTCGGGGCAGCAGCCTGCTGCGCTGGAGCCAGGTACGCGAGGCCGTGGAGGCCTCATGGTTGCAGGCGCGCCAGCGCACGCCCACACAGCCAGTGGCCACCACGCTGGAATTGCAGAGCACGGCCCTGCTCAATGCCGTGCTGGCCCTGGGCCGCCAGGCCCATGCACGCCTGGGTGAATGCATGGATCCCATGCCCCAGGGGCTGATCGGACAGGTGCTGGCGCGGCACTTCAATGCCAGCCAGATCCTGGTCGAAGACCTGGAACGTGCCATCGGCTCCAGCGGCGGCGTGGTCCTGCCCGTGCGCGACAGCCGTGCCGCACTGCGTCGCAACGCCTTCTGGGACGGGCTGCTGGGCAGGGAAGAGGGCGCGGACTACGTGCTGGACCAGGCCGAGTCCTGCCAGCAGCAATGGCTGAGCGCCTATGAGGCTGCCGAGCAGGTACGTCTGCCCAGGGCGCTCAGCGAGATTCTTCACCGCCAGTCCCTGATGCTGCGCGGCCATATCGAGGCCATCCACTGGCTGCGCCGGTACATGCTGTAGCCGGCTGGCTGGAATTCAGCCCAAGGTCACGACCACGGGCGCATGGTCGCTGGGCTGCGGGTTCTTGCGCGGCGCACGGTCCACGCTGCAGGCAGTGACGCTGGGGCGCAACGCCTCACTGACCAGGATGTGGTCGATGCGCAGGCCCCGGTTCTTCTGGAAACCCAGCATCCGGTAGTCCCACCACGAATAGCTTTTCTCGGGCTGGTCGAACATGCGGAAGGCATCGGTCAGGCCCAGCTGCAGCAGCGCCTGGAAATGCGTGCGCTCTTCCACCGTGTGGTGGATCGTGTCCTTCAGGCCGATGGGATCGTAGGAGTCGCGGTCCTCGGGCGCCACGTTGAAGTCGCCCACCAGCACCAGGCGCGGGTGGGTCGCCATTTCGCTTTTCACCCAGTCCTGCAGCGCCTGCAGCCAGCGCATCTTGTAGGCGAACTTGTCGGTGCCGGGCGCCTGCCCATTGACGAAGTAGCCATTGATCAGGCGCACCGGGCCGCCTTCGGCATCGAGGGTGGCGGCAATGATGCGGGCCTGCTCGTCATCCAGGCCCGGAATATTGCGCACCACGTCGCGCACCGGCGTGCGCGTCAGCCAGGCCACGCCGTTGTAGGTCTTCTGTCCATGGCTGACCGCGTGGTAGCCGGCCTCCTGCAGCGCCTGCAGCGGAAACTTGTCGTCGGTGAGCTTGAGTTCCTGCAGCGCCAGCGCATCGACAGGGTTGGCCTGCAGCCAGGCCAGCACCTGCGGCAGGCGCACGGACAGGGAGTTGACGTTCCAGGTGGCGATTTGCATAAATAAATCCAATTAAATCAAATGATTGCGTGATTTTTCGATGGTTGCTCTTGTGGCGGTTGCCAGCCTGTTCACCCGAAAAATCATGCCCTTGCCGCAGCAGTCAGCCCCTATTTTGATGCGCGATTGCGCTTGGGTGTTTTTCAGGCGATTCGGCAGCGCGGCTGTCGGCCCTGGCTTCGGCCAGCGTATCGGCATGCGGGGCCGTTGACGTGATGGGGCCTGCCTCGCCACGACCTTCATGGCACCGGGCAGACCTTGAATCAGATTGATCTGATTTCATCTCGGATGAAAGGTGTCTACGATTGAAAATTTACCAAGGAAATGCGGCCTTGGAATTTTTTATTATCCGGGGGTATTCAAAATGCATATATTCATAGGTGCTTTTTGCAGAATAAACAAGGCTGTCATGATATTTATTTTGGCAATGATGGCCACCTCCGCATGGTCTGCATGCGCAATTGTAGATACAAGTGATGGGTCAGGCTATTACAAGTATGTGTTCAGCAATTTCAATCCTCCAGAATTCAATCCCACTGTGGCCAAGAACACGGTGATTTACTCAAAAACCGCTATAGCGGTACTGAGTAATGGGGTTGGCGATAGACTGATGCGTTGTAGTCCAGCGGTCAAGGGCTATAGTTTGGGTAAATCTACACCAGTCAATAATATATACCCGACGACAGTCGAGGGTATTGGAATGAGGGTTTCGACTGTAAATGGTGCTGCGCCTGTAAGTACTTCGGAGCATTCCAATCACCCCGGATCTTTTGCATATCAATATGCCATTGTCACAGTTGAGTTGATCAAGACCGCAGATGGCGATATCACTGCAGGTGGCGTGCTGGACAGCGATTTCCTGTACGAACGCGCGACTGATGCATTTGGCCAGCTTCTCGCTCAATACAGCTTTTCCTCGCCCGTCGTCCTCCGGCCCAAGGTGCCCACCTGTACCCCACAGGCGCCGGAGCCCGTGCGCATGGCCCAGACTGTCACTCAAAAACTCACCTCAATCGGCTCAACCGGTGCTCCCCGCTCCTTCCTCATCTCGTTGTTGTGCAAGGGCGGCATCCCAGGTTCGTTGACCAACGCCTATGTCACGCTGACGGATGTGGCAAATCCTGGAAATATCGGCAATGCTCTGACCCTGTCGAAAACCTCGGTGGCAAAAGGTGTGGGTGTGCAGATCCGCAAGGATGACCAGATACTGGGCTTTGGCCCGGACTCCAATGCCGCCGGCAACAGGAATCAATGGTTTGCAGGGGCTGTTGCCTACGGGCAGGAGCGGTTGGATATCCCGCTGACGGCGCGCTATGTCAAGACCGAAGAGAACGTGACCATAGGCAGTGCCAATGCGGCGGCGACCTTCACCATCAGCTACCAGTAGTTCCCCCTGATCCCTTGCGCTTTCGGTCTGACCGCTGGCAGGCCATTCAGCGTGGTCAGGCAAGTCTGCGGGTGCGCGGCCATGCCCGCAGAATACGCAGATGCTTGATCTACTCGTCATTCACGCCACGCTGCCCGACGGCCGCCAGGACATGTCCATCGCCGTGCAGGGCGGGCGCATCGTCGAGGTCGCGGCCGGTCTTTCGGCGCCCGCCCATCAGGTCATCGATGCACAGCACCAGCTGGTGTCGCCGCCCTTCGTCGATCCGCATTTCCACATGGATGCCACGCTGAGCCACGGCCTGCCGCGCGTCAACCGCAGCGGCACGCTGCTGGAGGGCATAGCGCTGTGGGGCGAGCTCAAGCCGCTGCTCACGGCCGAGGCGCTGATCTCGCGCGCGCTGGAGTATTGCGACTGGGCGGCGGCCAAGGGGCTGCAGGCCATCCGCAGCCATGTGGATACCAGCGATGCCCGCCTGCTGGCCGTCGATGCGTTGCTGGAGGTCAAGCGCCAGGTGGCTCCCTATATCGACCTGCAGCTGGTGGCGTTTCCGCAGGACGGCGTGCTGCGCTCGCCCGGCGGCGTCGCCAACCTGCGGCGGGCGCTGGACAAGGGCGTGGACGTGGTGGGCGGCATTCCCCACTTCGAGCGCACCATGGCCGAGGGTGCCGACAGCGTCAGGCTGCTGTGCGAGCTGGCGGCCGAGCGCGGCCTGCTGGTGGACATGCACTGCGACGAGTCCGACGACCCGCTGTCGCGCCACATCGAAACCCTGGCCTTCGAGGCGCAGCGCCTGGGCCTGCAGGGCCGCGTGACGGGCTCGCACTGCACCTCCATGCACAGCATGGACAACTACTACGTGAGCAAGCTGCTGCCGCTGATCGCCGAAAGCGGCGTGGCCGTGATTGCCAATCCGCTGATCAACATCACGCTGCAGGGCCGCCAGGACAGCTATCCCAAGCGCCGCGGCATGACGCGCGTGCCCGAGCTGCTGGCCGCAGGCGTCAACGTGGCCTTCGGCCATGACTGCGTGATGGACCCGTGGTACGGCATGGGCTCGGGCGACATGCTGGAGGTCGCCCACATGGGCCTGCATGTGGCGCAGATGACCAGCCAGGACGGCATGCGCGACTGCTTCGACGCCGTGACCACGCGCGCGGCGCGTGCGATGCATCTGGACGGCTATGGCATGGAGGCCGGCTGCGATGCCAGCTTCGTGCTGCTGCAGGCGCGCGATGCGGCCGAGGCGATACGGCTGCGCGCCACGCGCCTGAAGGTGTTCCGCAAGGGCCGGTTGCTGGCCGAGGCGCCTGCTGCAACGGCTGCGCTGCATCTGCCGGGCCGCCCGGCAAGAATCGACTGGCGGCGCTGAACCGGCGCTGAACCGCCGGCGCGCTGGCGCCGGCCTCAGGCGCCGGCCAGGCTGGCCTCGCGCACGATGGTCTGCAGGGCCACCAGGTCCCTGACCACCAGGCCCTGGGCTTCCACGCGAATGCAGTTGTCGCGCTCCATGCGCTTGAGTTCCTGGTTCACGCGCTGGCGCGAGGCGCCCAGCAACTGGGCCAGCTCCTCCTGCACCAGTTGCAGGCCTATGCGCAGCTCGCGCGGGTCGTCCAGCACCTGTGTGCCGTAGCTGCGCGACAGGTGCAGCAACTGCTTGGCCAGGCGTGCGCGCAGGGGCAGGGTGTTGAGGTCTTCCACCAGCCCGTAGGTCTGGCGTATGCGGTGGGCCTGCAGGCGCAGCAGGGCGTCGTAGAACTCCACATGCGTGGCCAGGATGGCGTGAAAGCTCTCCTTGTCCACGCACAGCAGCGTGGTGTCGCCGTGGGCATAGGCATCGCGCGTGCGGGGCTCGTCAAGAAAGGTGGACATGGCACCGAACCAGGCACCCGGCTCCACATAGGCCAGCGTGGTCTGCCGACCCGACAGGCTGGTCGAGCTCATGCGCACGGCGCCCTGCGCACAGGCATACCACCTGTGCGGCACATCGCCGCGTGCATAGATCAGTGCCCCGTCCTTGAGCCGCCGGACCGTGGTCTGGCGCAGGATGTCATGGCGCAGCGAGGGCGAAAGGCTGCAGAACCACTGGCCGGAATTGATGGCCTCGCGCTCGGCGGGGGTGAGCATGGGCTCGTGGGTACTCGTTTGCAAACCGCTTGTCTCCAATCGGCCGCAATTTTAGGGCGTGCAGGCCTGCGGATAGGCGTGCAATTGCTCGCGCAGCAACTGCACGAAGCAGTCAGCCCTTTCGGTGGGCGCGTATTGGGGCGGCAGGGCCAGCACCACCTCCACCGCACAGGCTGGAAGCAGTGGCAGCACACGCAGGTCGCGTGCGAACACCGAGGCCACGTAGGGGTTGACCACGCCCAGCCCCAGCCCCTGTGCGGCCAGGCTGCAGATGGTGGAGGAGTAGGTGGTCTCCATGGTGGAGCCGGCTTCTATTCCGTGTTCCTGCATGGTGTGGCGCAGTTGCAGGCAGATATCGTCATCGGCGTTGAGGGTCAGCAGCAACTGGCCCTGCAGATCGCGCACATGCAGCCGCGTGCGCGTGGCCAGCGCATGGTCCGGGTGCATGACGCAGACGGCGCGGCTGCGGTGCAGCACGGTGGCGTCCAGCTCGGGCGTGCTCAGCGCCATGGTGCTGACCACCAGGTCGAAGTGGCCATGCAGCAGGCCCTCGCGCAAGGGCGTGGAGCCCAGGGTCTGCAGGCTGATGTGGGTGCCCGGGTAGCGCTGCGCGAAGCTGCGCACCACGGCCGGGATCACGCTCAGGCCCAGGGCCGGCGTGCAGCCTATGCGCAGCGTGCCGGCGCCGGACTGGCGCAGTGCGGCCAGGTCGCGCTCTATGCGCTCGCGCCCCAGGAAATGCTGCTGCACGGTGGCGAACAGTTCCACGGCCTCGGCCGTGGGGCGCAGCCGGCCCTTGTGCATGTCGAACAGCTTGAGCCCTGCGGCCGCCTGCATCTGGGCCAGCAGCCGGCTGACCGAAGGCTGCGTGGTGTGCAGCAGCCGCGCGGCGGCCGTGGTGGTGCCGGTCTGCATGACGGCACGGAAGGCTTCGATCTCTCGGGAGCTCAGGGGTCTGGACATGGCGATTCGGTCCTGCTCGGGGTGGCTGGCAATGTATATCTTTTCTGTATAGAGGCCACGGAAAAATGCATTTTTCCAAAGATGCCCGGCTTTCTACACTGGCCCCATTGCATCGTTTGCCCAGGCGCAGCAGCGCCATCGAAAGGATTCCATGATCAAGACAAGCGCAGGCCGCAAAGCCGCCATGCTCGCTGCGGCCATCTCCGCCTCGGTGGCAGGCGCGGCGCCAGCCGCCGCCATCGCGCAGGATGGCTTTCCCCAGCCAGGGCGCCAGCTGCGCATCATCGTGCCGTTCACTGCAGGCGGCAGCTCCGACGTGCAGGCACGCATGCTGGCCGACCGCCTGAGCCGGCTCTGGGGCCAGCCGGTGGTGGTGGAAAACAAGCCCGGCGCGGGCGGTCATCTGGGAGGCCGATATGTGGCCGATCAGCCGGCCGACGGCTACACGCTGATGGTGGGCTCCATCGGCCTGCATGCCGCCTATGGCGTGTACGGCAAGCTGGCCTATGACCCCGCAAGGGATCTGCGCGTGGTGACCGTGCTGGCCGAGATGCCGCATGTGGTGGTGGCTACGCCCGGCCTTGCCGCCAGCAACCTGGCCGAGCTGACGGCGCTGGCCAAAAAGGCGCCTGGCACGGTCAACTTCGGCTCGGCCGGCGTGGGCTCGTCCGTGCACATGATGGGCGAGCTGTACAAGCTGCAGGCGGGCGCGCCCATTGTGCACGTGCCTTATCGCGGCAGCTCGGCCGCGCTCAATGACCTGCTGGGCGGCCAGATCCAGCTCATGTTCGAGAACCCGCCCACGGTGCTGTCGCACATACGCGGCGGCAAGCTCAAGGCGTTGGCCGTCACGGGCAGCCAGCGACTGCCGGCCCTGCCGGACGTGCCCACGGCGGCCGAGTCCGGGCTCAAGGACTATGTGGCCACCTCCTGGACCACGGTGGCCGTCTCCTCCAAGGTGCCCGAGGCCATCGTCAAAAAGCTCAACGACGACATCCGAAAGGTCGTGGCCACGCCCGAGTTCCGCAAGGGCCTGCAAGAGCAGGGCATGAGCGCCGTCGCCAACAGCCTGCCTGAGGCGCAATCCTTCGTTGCCCGCGAAAAGCAGCGTTGGGACCGCGTGATCGCCGAAGGCCACATCTCCGCCCAATGAAACGCTCCATGACTTCGAACACCCCCGCATCCTTCGTCCCCTGCCGCCGCCTGGGCGATGGCCGCCAGCACCACTTCTTCGGCTACTACAACAAGTCCAGCTGGGACCGCAGCAATCGCCTGGTGCTGGCACAGCAAACGCCGTGGATGGACCAGTACCTCACGCCCCAGGCGCGGGCTTCCATCGGCTACTTCGATACCGAAAACGGCGACCGCTTCCACGCCGTGGGCGAGACCGGCGCCTGGAACTGGCAGATGGGCAGCCAACTGCAGTGGCTGGACGGGCTGGCGGGCCGCCAACTGATCCACAACGACAGGACGGCAGATTCCGGGGGGCGCTATCCGGGGTTCGGCTCCGTGGTCATCGATGTGGACAGCGGCGAGCGGCGCACCCTGCCCATGCCCGTCTATGTGGTGGCGCCCAGCAGCGCCTGGGCGCTGTGCGTGGACTACCGGCGCCTTTACATCACGCACGAAACCATCGGCTACAGCGAAGAGGGTGGTCCCTTCGCCTTGCCCCTGGCGCCCGAGGAAGACGGCATCTGGCGCATGGAGGTCGCGACGGGCGAGGCAAGGCTGCTGGCCAGCTATGCGCGGCTCAAGGCCTTTCATCACCGTACATCGATGGACAAGGCCATCCACTGGGTCAGCCATATCGAGGTCAACCCGTCGTCATCGCGCATCCTGTTCCTGCACCGCTGGACCGAACGCGTCAAGGACGAAACCTGCTTTCTGCACCGCCTGATCACCATGGCGCCCGACGGCTCCGACATGCGCCTGCTCGAATGCTCGGACCATCCGCTGCCCCAGCTGGCCGACGACTTCGACCCACTGGCCGTGGGCACGTTCGACTACGAAAAGTCCGAATACCAGATCTCGCATCCGCTATGGCAGGACGACAGCCACATCATTGTGTGGGGCCCGCATGCCGGGGCGATCCACTATCACCTCTATGACGATGTGGAGGGCGGTGACGTGCAGGTGGTGGGTGCAGGCGTGCTGGTGGAGAACGGCCACATGAGCTTCTCGCCCGTGGACACGCGCTGGCTGCTCAGCGATACCTACCCCGACGACCGCACGCACGAGCGCTTCCTGTTCCTGTACGACATGCACACGGGCGAGCGCCACGACCTGGGCAGCTTCTACGCCTCGCCCGATCTCAGCAAGGAAAACCGCTGCGACCTGCACCCGCGCTGGAGCCGTGACGGGCGCCAGGTCTGCATCGACTCCGTGCACGAGCACCAGCGGCAGATGTATGTGCTGGATGTGTCGGGGATCGTGGAGGCTTGACTCGGGTAGCCGGGGGCGCGTGAGCAGCCCCCGGCTACAGCGTACGACTCAGCGCGGCTTGCGCATTCGCGTGCGGCGTCCGGCCAGGACTGCGACGCCCAGCATCAGCGCTGCCAGCATCCACTGACCCCATTGCGAAAGCGTGGGAATGGCCGCGGGGCTGCCGCCGGCAGCGGCGGCCACCACGGCCACGCCGCCCGGGTCACTGATGAAGGCGTTCACATCCAGGTCGTCATCGCCGTTCCTGCCGTCTTCAATCGTCAGCGTCACGCTGTTGTCGTTGGCGTTGAACTGCGCGCCGGTGAAGTGATACCAGTGCGGCGTTGCGTTGTCGGACGTGGGGCCGTACTTCCAGTACTGTGCATTGCGGGGCAGATTGTTCGGGAACGTGAGCTTGATGCTCACCGTGGATCCCGGCGCACCGTTGTGGACAGCGAAATCGAACAGGCCCAGCGGGAACTGAAGATTGGCAGGCGGTGCATCGGCAGGTGACCTGATGTGCCCCTGCAGCGGGATGAAGCCCGCAGTCTGCGCCGGGCCTGTTCCCATGGGTGTGAAGACCCATGGGCTTCCCGCAGCAATCTCTGCTGAGACCGTCGTTCCGCCCACGGTACCGGTGATGGTGCTCAGAGAGTGGGGGGGCAGGGTGATCGTGAAGGTCTGGTTCACGGGCGTTGCCGCGGCGTACTCGGCATCGCCGGCCTGGCTGGCCTGCAATGTGCATTCGCCCGTACGCATCAGGCGCAGCGAGGTGCCCGTGACCACGCAGGTCTGAGGGGTGAAGCTGCTGAAGCTGATGGGCAGGTTGGAGTTGGTGCCGGCGGCGTTGGCCAGAGACAGGGCCTCGGGGCTCAGATAGCGCAGGGACGAGAAATCGAAGGTGATGTTCTGGATCGCCTTGCCGACTGCAATCTGTACCGAGCCGGTGGCCTGTGCATGGTTGGCATCGGCCGCCTTGGTCGCCGTCACCGTGCAGCTGCCTACGGCCGTGCCGGTGACGGTGTTGCCGAACAGCGCGCAGTTGCTAGCGCCTGCCGTCAGCGCCAGCGTGAGCACACCGCTGCCGCTGCCGCCAGTGACGGTGACCGTGCTGGAGTTGCCTTTGGGAATGCTGGCGGGTGATGCCACCACGGACAGGGCCCCCTGGCTTGCCTGGGATACCGTCACCGAAGTGCTGGCCGTGGCCTCTTCATGGTCGGCATCCGCTGCCTTGGTGGCCGTGACCGTGCAGGTTCCGACAGCCAGGCCGGTGAGCGTGGAGCCCGCGATGCTGCAGGGGCCCGCGACGCTCAAGCCGATGGCGCCGGTGCCCGAGCCGCCCGTGGTGCTCAGTTGCGAAATGCCGCCAAAGCTGATGGCTGCAGGACTGGCCTGCACCGACAGTGCTGTCTGTCCAGCCTTGGCCACGATGACGGTGGTGCTGGCGCTGATGGCCTGGTGGTTGATGTCGCCAGCCTTGGTGGCCGTGATGGTGCAACTGCCGGCGCCAATGGCACTCAACTGGTTGCCGGTCACCGCGCAGAACTGGGCACCACCCGTCACGGCGTAGGTGACGGCGCCGCTGCCCGAACCCCCAGTGGTCGCCAGGGTTGCCGTGGCGCCGAAGGTCAGGGTCGAAGGCGTGGACTGCACGCTCAGGGTGACCTGGGCTGCAGGGGTCACGGTCACCACGGTGGTGGCCAGCGTGTCCTGGTAGTTGGCATCGCCCAGCTTGGTGGCAGTCACTGTGCAGGAGCCCGTGCCTTCCGCAGTGAGCGTGTTGCCGTTGACGGAGCAAAAGGCGGCTCCATCCGTGATGGAAAAGCCCACGGCGCCGGACCCTGCGCCGCCACTGGTTGACAGCGCGGCCGTGCTGAAGGCCACCAGCGTGCTGGGCGTTGCCGTCGCCGTCAGAACAGGCTGCTGGGCCTTGATCACCGAGATGTCCACGGTGGTCGTGGCGGCCAGGTAGCTGGCGTCTCCCGCCTTGGTCGCCGTCACGGTGCAATCGCCCACGGCCGTGGCTGTGACCGTGTTGCCTGTCAGGGCGCAATAGGCCGCGCCTGCGGTTACGGCGTAGCTGATGGCGCCTGCGCCAGAGCCGCCGTTGGTGCTCAGCGTGGTGGTGCTGGCATAGGGCAGGGTCTGGAGTGCTGCACTTGCCGTCAGTGCAGCCTGCGGGCTCTTGTCATTGGTCAGCGAGAACGACGTGCTGGCCGCCCCTGCCTGCGCCGTCACGGTATAGCTGCCGGCGAACAGGTTGGCCGTGGCACTCAGCGATGCGATGCCCTGGTCGTTGGTCGTGACCGAGGTTCTTGTGGCAAAGGTGGTGGATGGCCCCGATGCGGCAGGCGCATTGAAGTCCACCATGATGCCGGCAAGCGGCTGGTCGTCGATGTCGGTGACCTTGACCGACAACGGCGTGGCAAAAGGCTGCTGGATGCGGGTGGACTGTTGAGAGCCAGTGAGCACCGCCATGGCCGCAGGTGGGCCGAAAGGATCGATGCGAAATACCAGACCATTCGAAAGGCTCTCGTTTGCGCTGAGGGCGCTGTTCGCAGGGTTGGTCAGGCCGTTGGTGCCCGATGTGGTGGTGGCGCCGCCCACGGAAAGAAGGGTCCTGCCCTGCACATTGGTTGCGGCCAAGCTGCGCATGGCCTCGTTTTCCGAGGTGCCCAGGAACCCGGCATAGTCCCAGCCGTTCGGATTGTTGGTTGCGACGCTGACCAGGAAGCCGTCCTGCTTGCCACCTGGCGTGGTGGACAGGCCGCTTTGAGCCTTGACGGGAAAGCCTGCGCCATTGTTGGTGCTGCCCGTGGCGAACCAGTTCCTGCCGTCGCTGGCCAGCCCTTCCACGCTGTCGTAGCCATTGCCACCCAGGTAGGTGGCGTCCAGCACCTGGTCTCCTGTTGCATTCAGGCGCAGCACAAAGCCGTCCATGCCGGTGCTGCGCGCGATCTGCGGCCCGAGGCCCTGGCGCCGTCCGCTGTTGTCGGCGGGAAAGTAGTCGGACCCGGTCTCCCCGCCCACGAGCAGTGAGCCGTCATACATCAGGTTCAGGGCCAGTGCACGGTCCGCACCGTCCCCCGAGCCTGTCAGCAGCGTGAAGTAGTCGAAGGCGCTGCCGTCGGCCCGGATCTTGGCGACGAAGCCGTCTGATCCATCGATGGCGCGCGAATTGATTTGTGTCCTGAAGCCCGTTGCGCCCGGCAGTCCCGAGACAGAGTCGGTAGCGCCAGCCACATAGGCCGCGCCGGTGCTGTCCACGGCAATGGCATATCCGATGTCGGCGCCACCGTCGCCGCCGATGTATCCGGCGTACTCCAGCCCGCTGCCTGAAGCGTCGATGCGGGCCACGAAGGCATCCCGCATTTCTGACTGCGCAGGGCCGGAGCCGTGGTTGAGCTGCGGCCCGTTCACGGCAGGAAAGCCTTTGCCTTCCGTGAATCCGGTCACGTAGGCCCTGCCGCTGTTGTCCAGAGCCAGGGCATTGGCCTGATCGTCACCCGTTCCACCAATCAGGCCCGAATACAGAATGCCGGCACCGTCTGGTGTCAGGCGCATGACGAAGGCATCCCTATCCGTCGTGCTCTTGCTGCGCCGAAAGCGTTGGTTGGCATCTGTGCCAAGCAGGGGGAAGCCGGTGGATTCCGTGCTGCCCGCCAGGTGGATGCGGTTTTGTATGTCCACGGCCAGGCCGTTGCAGGCGTCGTCTTCCGATCCGCCCACATAAGTGACGCTCATGGGGACACCCTTGGGATCGAATCTGACGACGAAGGCATCCTCGCCACCTTTGCTGCTGCCCGCGTTGGGAAGGTCGGACGATTGCGTCACGCCACAGGCGTAGGTGTTGCCGTCGCTGTCTCGCGCCACGGCGTTGACCTGGTCGGCCGAGTTGCCTCCGACCAGGCCCGAGTAGCCGGTCCACGCCGGATCGATGACCAGCGGCAGGCCTTTGTCATGGCTGCCCAGCTCAAAGCCCACGCGCCAGGTGGTGGCGTCCACCTGCTCCAGCCGGTAGCGGGCGGGCACGTCCACGCGGCCATTGCCCCGGGGTTGGTAGACCAGCGGTGCATCGTCGGTGAAAAGGTCGTTGCCTATGCTCCACTGCAGCGCTCCCGTGGGCAGGATGCGTGCATCCGTCGCACCTTCCACGCGCAGCCAGACCTGTGCGGCATCGGCACCAGGAGCCAGCTCAAACTGGTACTTGAGGCCACCGGGCTCACCCTGGAAGACAGCATCGATGCCGGGCCAGACACTGCGGTAGCCCAAGGCGCCGAAGCTGCGCAGGCCCGTGCGCCATTGCGCGGCTTCGCCGACCAGCCAGTGATAGAGAGTGGGCGAAGGGTGCAGGCCCTGCGGGGCCGACATCGATGCGTTCTCGAAGCTGTAGCGCAGGCGCGAATCCGGGCGCAGGCTCAGGCTCCGGGCCACGCCGGATGCGGCCACCGACCGGCCTTGCACGCCGTTGGTCTGGCCGGGCAGGTCGATGCTCATGCCTTGCGCATCGAAACTGATGCGCTTGCCTGCGGCCATGGCGCGAAAGCCGGCACCGGGTATCTCTATGAAGCGGTTGTCCCTGCCGGAGAATTCGCGTTGGACCAGGGGATCGGCCTGGACCCCCGTGGTCAGGGCCAACATGGTCAAGGCCGCAATGGAACTGCGCATAGGTGTACTCAGCTCCGTGGGGGGAAGATGCCCTGCAAGGCGATGATGAAGTTCATGACCAGGTAGGGCGGAAGATTGTTGTGTGGCTGGCTGCCGCCCGCAGCTTGAGGGGGAGCCATGGTGACCGCAGAGGTGTTGGAGGCTGGCGCGATGTAGGGGCGCGTCGGTGCGGTGCCCAGGACGGCGTCTGCCGGGCTTGCTACAGCGGGATCCGCAGGCGTGCCCGCTCGGGCCAGATGGTTGTGGGCGGGAATTTCCGATGCCTGCAGCGTCACGGTTTCAACACCGCCGGATTCGCCCAGATCGCGCGGTGACAGTCCAGGTCCTTGGCCTGGGTGCATGGGCATGCGGCCCCGCAAGTCGGGAAGCGCGAAGCTGGACTTGCCATCTCCACCATATGCTGTTCCCAGCAGGGAAAACAGCGCCGTATTCTGAGAAATCGGCAGGAGCCGACCATCGCAAAAGGCCCAGCCCTTGGGTGCGAAGTTGAATCCGCCAAGGCGGATTTCGGCGACGAAGGGATCGGACATGGTCTTCAGGTCTGAGAAGGAAAGATGCCTTGCATGGCCATGCAAAAGCTCAGTGGCAGATAGGGCGGCATATTGAGGTGTGGCTGGCTGCCGCCCACATTGGCCAACAGGGCGGGCATGGTCGTATTGCCGCTTTGCGCATAGTGGCCGCGCGCCGCTGCAGGCAGGTTGCCGTTGCCCGATGTCGCCTGGCCCGTGGTGCCGGAAGCGGCCATGGCGTGGCTGTGCTGCGGTATCTCTGGCAGGGTCAGGGTATGGGCTTGCTCGCCTGCTCTCTCTCCCAGCGTATGGCCGGCTCCCATGTGCATGGGCATGCGGCCGCGCAGGTCGGGCAGTGCAAAGTTGGTCTGCCCGTTGCCACCATAGGTGGTGCCCAGCAGCGAGAACAGCGCCTGATTCTGGTTGATGGGCAGCAACTGCCCATTGCAAAGAGCCCAGCCTTTGGGGGCGAAGTTGAAGGAGAAGACGCGAACCTCTCCGAGAAAGGGGGTAGACATCAGGTGGGGGAGGGATAGATGCCGAACAGCGAGATGATGAAGTTCACGCAAAGGAAGGGCGGCATATTGGTATGCGGCTGCGACCCTCCTACCCAACTCACCATCGATGTAGCCATGTACGTGGCGGGGACGCCTTTCACAAAGGCCTTGTGATCCCTGTGCTTGGCAAACACTGCGTCGGCGGGCGAGGCCAGAAAGCCGGTGCCGGAGGAAGCGGGAACGCCGTGCGTGTGGGCTGGAATCTGATTGACGGTCAGCGTGACCTCTTCGACTCCAGCGGCCTGGGCCAGCGTGAATTCGTTGCCTGCGTGCAGGGGGATGCGGCCACGCATGTCTGGCAGGGCGAACGTGCTTTGGCCATCACCGCCGTATGTCGTGCCGATCAGATTGAAAAGGGTTTCGTATTCCGAGATGGGCATTTGCTGCCCTTCGCAGAACATCCAGCCTGCCGGCGCGAAGTTGCCGGCAAACATCCGGATTTCCCCGACGTAGGGTTGAGCCATGGCAAAGTGGGGTGAAGTTAGAAAACGTTAATAATTGCAAAATAGTTTAGTATGCCAATCTGTTGCGCAGCAAAAATATTTTGCTGCCGTTGCTTTGGCAGGAAGGGCCACGATGAAGACAGGACGCCGTGCTTTCATGCAGGTTGCAGGGGCCTTGCCCGCTGCAGCGGCTGCTTCCAGCATTTCGATGGGCGTCAGCGCTGTGGCCATGGAGTTGCGCCGCAGCCACTTTCAGCCGCTGCTTGGCCAAAATTTCTCGGTCGCCGGGGAAACGGTTGAGTTACGTTTGGTTGCGCTGAGCGCGCTGCCGCACGCGCTGCAGAGTGACCGGTCTTTCAGCGCCCTGTTTGAGTTGTCCCGCCCTGGTGCCTTGCCACAGAACACCTGGGAAATCGTTCACCCGGCTCTGGGACGCCACGCTGTCTTCCTGAGTCCCAGCGACGCGCAAGGCGGTCTGCTGGAAGCCGTGTTCAACCGCGGCTGAGTGCTGCGGTCCTGCGCATGCGCAGGTAGATGCCTTCCTGGTCCTGCTCGACAAAGCCCAGGCGCGTATACAGGCGCCGGGCTGGATTGTTGGCTTCCACGAACAGCTGCATGTCGCGCCCTTCTTGATCTGCCCAGCCGGCCAGCCATTGCATGAGGGCCGTGCCCAGCCCCTGGCCTTGAACAGCGGCGTCGAGCGAGATGTCCATCACTCCCAATGGCCCGGGTGCGAGATTGAGGTAGAGCCGGCCTATAGGCAGTCCTGCCCTCTCGATCACGAAAAACGCGCTGTGTGCGTAGTGCTTGCGGTAGTGCTGGTCCTGCAAAGCGAACTGCGAATCGCAGAAGGCATGCTTTTCAGCTTCGCTCCAGGGCACGGGCGCCAGTTCGGCAGCGCGTACCTGGCGGTACAGGGCGCGGAGAAAAGCGTAGTCGGCTTCTTCGGCCAGGCGCAGCCGCACATCCTCCAGATACAGCGGCGGCAACTCGGGCACGAACGGATCAGACGGCATGGGAAAAGCAGGCCTCGTAATCGACATGGCCTGCCGACTGCGCAATGGGCGTGATGAAGATGGCGTAGTCACCGAGCTGCGCATGGCGCACGCGGTAAGTGCGCTGCGGCAGTTGCGGCTGGCGCGGACCGCGAAACACCAGGGAGAACTGCAGCATGCCGGGCGTGTCGATTGATGTCTGCGTTGCGCCGAGCACTTGCATATCGATGCCGATGGTGTGCTCTCCCTCCGCCATGAAGAAGCTCACGGTCTGCTGGGCCAGGGCCTGGGCGTCGCTCCAGGTCAGGGCTCTTGCATACAGCGCGTCGTCCAGCTCGAAGTCGGGAGGGGGAAAAGAGGTGGCGAACATGGGCGGCAGTCGATTCATTGGGGCTGGGCAGGCAGAGCGGCAGCATAGCCCATGCGCAGGCGGCTGCAGCCCTCTGGTGCCCCTCTAATGAACCTCTAGTGCCCCTCTAATGCCCCTCTAATGCGCCCCCAACAACCCAATCCCTCAGCGCCCCCAGCGCAGCACCAGCGGATCGAGCCGCCGCGCAATGTCCAGCAACTGGCGGCGCACCTCGGGGTGCATGGGCGGCCAGGGCGCGCGCGGCGCGTCGCAGGCGATCACGCCGCCGGCCTTCATCAGCGCCTTGGCGGCCAGGAAGCCGGCCTGGCGGTTTTCGTGGTTGATCAGCGGCAGCCAGCGCTGGTAGAGGGCGAATGCGGTGTCGGGGTCGCCGTTTCTGTGCGCTTCGATGATGGGGCGTATGCCGTCGGCAAAGCCGCCGCCCGTCATGGAGCCCGTGGCGCCGGCCTCCAGGTCGGCCAGCAGGGTGATCGCTTCTTCGCCATCCCAGGGGCCTTCGACGGCCTCGCCGCCCAGGGCGATGAGTTCGCGCAGCTTGCCGGCGGCGCCTGCGGTTTCCATCTTGAAGTAGCAGACCTGCTCGATCTCGCGGGCCATGCGCGCGAGGAAGGCGGGGGACAGCGGCGTGCCTGCGGCCGGCGCGTCCTGGACCATGACGGGAATGGCGATGGCATCGGACACGGCCTGGAAGAAGCCCTGGATCTGGGGCTCGCCGAAGCGGAAGGTGGCGCCGTGGTAGGGCGGCATGACCATCACCATGGCCGCGCCCATGTCCTGCGCGCGGCGGCTTCGCTCGGCGCACACGCGCGATGAGGTGTGCGTGGTGGTGACGATCACGGGCACGCGGCCCGCCACATGCTCCAGCGCCGTGCGCGTGAGGACCTCGCGCTCGTCATCGGCCAGCAGGAACTGCTCGGAGAAGTTGGCCAGGATGCACAGGCCGTCCACTCCCGAGTCGATCATGAAGTCCAGGCAGCGCTTCTGGCTGGCCAGGTCCAGCGTGCCGTCCTCGTGGAAGGTGGTGGGGACCACGGGGAAGATGCCGCTGTAGCGCGGCCGAGAAATTCCGGGCATGGCGTGCTCCCTCATTCGACGATGCGGAACTGGTCCAGGTACTCGGTCTTGAGCGTGAGGCCCAGGCCCGGCACATCGTCCCTGAGCTGCAGGAAGCCGTTCTCGGCCACGGGCTCGCCGTCGAAGATGTACCAGAACAGCTCGTTGCCCACCTCCACGTCGAAGATGGGAAAGTACTCGGCCATGGGCGAGGCCAGCGTGCTCATGGTCAGGTGGTAGTTGTGCATCTGGCCCGCATGCGGGATGACGGGCACGCTGAACGCCTCGCACAGCGCATTGATCTTGTGCGCGGCCGTGATGCCGCCCACGCGGTTGGTGTCGTACTGCACGACGCTGACGGCCTTTTTGTCGAGCAGCTGCTTGAAGCCGTAGAGGCTGAACTCGTGCTCGCCGCCCGAGATCGGAATGCTGGTGAGCCGGTTGAGTTCGGCGTAGCCGTCGATGTCGTCAGCGATCACGGGCTCCTCCAGCCAGCGCGGCTCGAATTTTTCCAGCTTGGGCAGCATGCGCCTGGCGTACTCCAGGTTCCAGCCCATGTAGCACTCCAGCATCAGGTCGCAGTCGTAGCCTATGACCTCGCGCACTGCCTCGACCGAGCGCAGGTTCTCGCGCACGCCTTCCTGCAGGTGGGCCGGGCCGTAGCCGAAGCGCATCTTGAAGGCCTTGAAACCCTGGTCCAGGAATTTTTGCGCCTCTTCCTGCATGGCCTTGAGGTCGGTGCGGTAGAGCTTGCTGTAGTAGCAGGGAATCCTTTCCTTGGTGCGCCCGCCCAGCAGCTTGAACACAGGCTTGTTCACGCTCTTGCCCAGGATGTCCCAGATGGCCAGGTCCACGGCCGAGATGGCGGCCATGGTCACGCCCTTGCGGCCCCAGGCGTGCGTGGCGCGGTACATGCGCTGCCACAGGTATTCGTAGTCCCATGGGTCGTGGCCGATGACCAGGGGCGCCAGGTACTCGTCGATGATGGCCTTGGCGATGCGCGGCGCCAGCGCTACGTTGCCCAGGCCGACGATGCCGTCGTCGGTCTCGATCTCCACCACCGTCCAGGAATGGAAGCGGAAGGTGGACATGGTCTCCTGCGGCGCATAGAGCAGGTCCATGGCGTTGGAGCAGAAGTTGCCCTGGGGCGGCACGGTCTTGCCTTGCCATTCGTAGACGTGGGCGCGGACGGATTTGATTTTCATGATGGTGATGGCGAGGGAGTGAAGTCAGTCAGGACAGGCGCGCGGCGCCCATGCGGCAGGCGATCAGAAAGGCCTGCCAGGTGGCCTCCACGCTGGCCCGGCCCTGGCCCGCGATGTCATAGGCCGTGCCGTGGGCCGGCGTGGTGATGGGGATCGGCAGGCCGCCCTGCACGGTCACGCCGCGCGAGAAGCCCAGCAGCTTGATGGCGATCTGGCCCTGGTCGTGGTACATGGTCACGATGGCCTGGTACTCGCCGGCCTGGGCCTTCAGGAAGATGGTGTCGGCCGGGAAGGGTCCGTGGAACGGATCGGGCGTGGGCCAGTCGCGGGCCTGCAGCGCGCGAACGGCGGGCGCGATGATGTCGATCTCCTCGCGCCCGCAGGTGCCGCCGTCGCCGTTGTGCGGGTTGAAGCCCGCCACCGCCACCTTGGGGGTGGCCATGCCGCTGGCCAGCAGCGCGCGGTAGATCAGCTCGGCCGCCTGCGCGATGCGCTCCTGGCTCAGATAGCCGGCCACGTCCCTGAGCGGCACATGCGACGAAATGCGCGAGGTCCACAGATCGCCCAGCGTATTGAATTCGCAGAAATAGCCGGTGACGCCCAGGTACTCGGCAAAGTGGTGCAGCTCGTCTTCATGGCGCAGGCCGCCCAGCTTCATGGCCTGCTTGTTGAGCGGCGCAAAGCAGATGGCGTCGATCTGGCCGGCCTGGGCCGCGTCCATGCACAGGTCCAGCACCTGCAGCACCGAGCGCCCGCCTGCGGCTTCGGCACGGCCCTGGTGCACGGCATCGGGGGCCACCGTGTCCAGGGCCAGGAAGGCGGGCAGGGCGGTGTCGGTGCGGCCCCGTGCATGGGCCATGCTGGCGATTGGTGTGGTGGCCACCTGCAGGCCCGCGATGCGCTGGCCCTGCTGCCACAGCCAGGGGTCGCCGGCCAGCACGATGTTGGCCTTTTGCATGGCCTCGGGCCGCGCCAGCAGGCCTGCGATCAGTTCGGCGCCTATGCCGGCGGGATCGCCCAGGGTCAGGGCGACGACGGGAAGTTCGGATGCGGGCATATGCGGCTCAGTCGATCTTGATGTGGTTCTTGCGGATGATTTCGCCAAAGCGCTGGTACTCGGCGTTGTGCAAGGCGATGAACTCCGCCTGGCCCATGGGCTGCAGCTCGGCGCCCACGGCCTCCAGTCGCGTGCGCGTCTCGGGCATGGCCAGCACCTTGTTGACCTCGTCGTGCACCCGGGCCTGCACGGCGCGGGGTGTGGCCGCTGGCATGTAGATGCCGTACCAGGCGCCTATCTCCACGCCGGGCAGGCCGGCCTCGGCCAGCGTGGGCACCTGGGGCAGCTGGGCGTTGCGGCGCGGCGACGTCACGCCCAGGGCGCGCAGCTTGCCGGCCTTGATCTGGCCGATCACCGAAGGCATGGTGTCGAAGCTCATCTGCACCTGGCCGCTGACCAGATCCATCAGGGCGGCGGCGCTGCCCTTGTAGGGCACGTGGGTCAGTTCAATGCCGGCCGCGTCCTTGAACATCTCGGCCGCGATGTGCTGGGTGCTGCCCGTGCCGCTGCTGGCGAAGTTGATCCTGCCGGGCTCCTTGCGGGCCAGGGCGACCAGTTCCTGCACCGAGTTGGCGGGCAGGTTGTTGCCCACCACCAGCACATTGGGCACTGCGCCCACATAGGCCACGGGCACCAGGTCGCGGTTGCTGTCGTAGCCCAGCTTGAGCAGGTGCGGGGCAATGGCATGGGCCGTGACCACGCCCATCACCATGGTGTGCCCGTCCGTGGACTTGGCCGTCATGTCCACGGCCAGGGTGTTGGAGACGCCGGGGCGGTTTTCCACGATCACCGGCTGGCGCAGCAGCGGCGCCAGCCGGTCGGCCACGGCGCGGGCCATGGCGTCGGTGCCGCCGCCCGGGGCCGAGCCCACAAGCATGCGCACGGGCCGCGTGGGCCAGTCCGGCGGGGTTTGGGCCAGGGCGATGGCGGGCAGCAGGGCAGCTGCGGCCAGCAGCAGGGGGCGGCGTTGCATGTCTTGTCTCCGGTGCTTTTGTTGTGGACCCATGCTAGGCAGATGATTGATTGCCGTAAACTGAAAGTTGCTGATGAATCAATAACCTTGGGTAATCAATTCGCGGGATATTCCTATGGGCTCCATCGACCGCAGGGACAGCACGCCGCAACTGCTCAACCGCCTGCGCATGCGGCAGGTGGCGCTGATGCTGGCCATCGACCAGAAGGGCACGCTGCGCGGCGCCGCAGCCGAGCTGGGACTGAGCCAGCCGGCCGCCACCAAGATGCTGCATGAGCTGGAAAGCGCGCTGGGCCTGCCCCTGTTCGACCGCGTGGGGCGCGGCCTGCAGCTGAACGCGGCGGGCGAGCGCGTGACGGGCTACTTCCGCCATCTGCGCGGCGGCATGGAGGCGCTGAACCGCGAGCTGCAGGAACTGCGCGAAGGCAGCGCGGGGCGGCTGGCCGTGGGCAGCATCATGGCGGCCTCGCCGGGGCGGCTGACACAGGCGCTGCTGGCGCTCAAGCGCCAGTGGCCGCTGCTGTCCATCGAGGTGGCCGTGGACACCAGCGACCGGCTGCTGGCGCAGTTGCAGGACGGCGTGCTGGAGGTGGTGGTGGGTCGGCAGACCGGGCAGGCCGATCCCGCCCATCTGTTCCGCACCATAGATGACGAGGCCCTGTCCATCATCGTGGGCTGCAGCCACCCGCTGGCGCGTGCCCGCAGCGTTGGCTTTGCGCAGCTGCAGGCCCATGGCTGGGTGCTGCAGCCGCCCGGAAGCCCCATGCGCGCACTGATCGACCAGGAGTTCCAGGCCCACGGCCTGCCGCTGCCGCGTGGCCTGATCGAGACGGGCTCCATCCTCACCACCATGAACCTGGTGCGCAACTCCGACCTGATCGCCGTGATTCCGCAGGCCGTGGCCCGGGACAGCGCCGCGCACGGCATGGTCCGCATCCTGCCCTATCGCATGCGCCGCAACCTGCAGGCCTACGGCAGCCTGGTGCGCCGCGACCGGCCGCTGAGCCAGGCGGCCGACAGCTTTCTGGCGCTGTTGCACGGGCAGGAGCCGCCGCCGGCATCCGCGCCCTAGCCGATGTACCGCGCCAGATGCGGGCTGACCCGCTTGCAGTAGCTCTTGCAGACGCGGCGCAGCACCTGGGCGGTGTCGGTGACGCCGGGCGACGGGCTCTTGGGGTACCAGGTGGTGATGCGAAAGGAAGGCGGCGTGGGCAACTCCAGCTCCACCAGCTCCCCGCTTTCGAGCTGCGGCGCCACCAGCATGCCGTGCATGATGGCGACGCCCAGGCCCTCGCGCACCAGCGAGACCAGGGCCGCCAGCGAGGGCGATCCCGAGATGCGCAGATCGCTGGAGACCATGCCGCTTTGCACGGCCAGCTGCTGTGCCATGGCCACGGCCTGCTCGTAGGGGCCGGTGCCGCGCATCTGGGTCAGCAATTGCTTGCCCAGCGCCTTGTGCAGACCATCCTTCCTGGGCACCAGGCCCCGCCGGGCAATCCAGTGCACGGGCACTTCCAGCAGGTTTTCGACCACGGCGAACTGGGGGTCCACGCCGCTGCCGGTGCGCACGATCAGGTCCAGGTCGCGCCGCATCATCTGCTCCGACAGGTGGGTGCTCAGATCGACGGTCAGGTCCAGCTCGATGTGCGGCAGGCTGGCGCCCATTGCCTTGACGAATTCGGGCAGGAAGGTGTGTACCGCCGTCTCCAGCACGCCGACCCGCAGGCGGCAGCCGATGGCGTCGTCGGACCTGGCGGCACGCTCCAGGGTGCGTGTGGCTTCGATGACGGCTTCCGCATGCCGCAGCAAGCGGGCGCCGGCATCGGTGATCTGCAGCGTCTTGCGGTCCCAGTGGAACAGGGTCACGCCCAGGTCCGACTCCAGCCCGCGTATGCGCATGGAGACGGCGCCGGGGCTGGCATGCACCAGTTCGGCCACGCGGCGCACGCTGCCGATGCGTGCCAGCAGCACAAAGGTTTCCAGAAAGCGGATGTTCATGGGGAGGCAGCGCGGGCTGCAGTGGCTGTTCAGTTTTCCTGGGGGTGGCTGCGCACAATTCCTGAGTGGACCGGTGGCCTGCTGCTTTTTACATTGGGGGGCATCTCCATTCAATAGAGGCTCCCCCATGACGCATTGGACCCATCCGACCGAATTCCGCCAGGAGGTGCGCGCCGGACGCTTTCGCGGGCAGACGGCCGGGCAGTGCCCCGGCTACACCCAGGGCAACCTGGCGATACTGCCGCGCGAGTGCAGCGAGGAGTTCCTGCGCTTTGCCCGGCTGAACCCCAAGTCCTGCCCGCTGATCGGCGTGACCGAGCCCGGCAGCAGCCGCGTGCCCGAGCTCGGCGATATCGATCTGAAGACCGATCTGCCCTCGTACTGGGTGTTTCGCGATGGTCACAGGGCCGAGCAGGTGAATGACCTCACGGACCTGTGGCGCGACGACCTGGTGGGCTTCGTCATCGGCTGCTCCTATTCCTTCGAGGACGCGCTGCGCGATGCGGGCGTGCCCGTGCGCCATATCGACGAGGGCCGGGGCGCGCCCATGTTCATCACCGACATTGCCAACGGCCAGGCGGGCCGGTTCGGTGGCCGGATGGTGGTCAGCATGCGGCCCATGACGGCCTCCCAGGCCATCCGTGCGATCCAGGTGACTTCGCGCTTTCCCAGCGTGCATGGGGCGCCCGTGCACCTGGGCGACCCCGCGCAGATCGGCATTGCCGATATCGAGCGGCCGGACTTCGGCGAGCCCATGGCGCTCAAACCCGGGGAGATCCCCGTGTTCTGGGCCTGCGGCGTGACGCCCCAGCAGGCCATCCGCTCGGCGGCCCTGCCATTCGCCATCACGCACGAGCCGGGCCACATGCTGGTGACGGAGTTGCGCAACAGCCATCTGGCCGCGTTCTGACGGCCTGCCTGCCTGGCATGGGGCCCGCTTCGGCGGGCCTTTTTCTTTGCGTTGCCGGCCGGCAAGGGGCCGCTCCTGTTCAGTTTTCGTGAACAGAGGGGGCGAAAACTTCTCGATGGACGCGGTCCAGGGGCACTTTTAGATTGGACGCCAGTGGTGGGCACCGGCGGAGGGCCGTGCTCCAGGCCACGGTTTTCCTGACTTCAACTTCGAGACAAACGGGTTCCGACACCATGCAAGAACGCTCCACTCCCCATGACAGGCGCTGGCAATTCTGGATAGACCGCGGCGGCACATTCACCGACATCGTGGGCAAGCGGCCCGATGGCAGCCTGGCCACGCACAAGCTGCTGTCGGAAAACCCCGAGCAGTACCGTGATGCGGCCGTGGCCGGCATCCGCCATCTGCTGGGCCTCAAGCCCGGCGAGCCGGTCACGCCGGACCTTGTGGAGTGCGTGAAGATGGGCACCACGGTGGCCACCAATGCGCTGCTGGAGCGCAAGGGCGAGCCCACGCTGCTGGTGACCACGCGGGGCTTTCGTGATGCGCTGCGCATTGCCTACCAGAACCGCCCGCGCCTGTTCGACCGGCATATCCAGCTGCCCGAGCTGCTGTACAGCGAGGTGGTGGAGGCGCTTGAGCGCGTGGATGCCCGTGGGGAAGTGCAGCAGGAACTGGACGTGCTGCACCTGCACACCGCGCTGCTGCAGGCCCATGCCCGGGGCCTGCGCAGCGTGGCCATCGTCTTCATGCATGGCTACCGCTACATGCGGCACGAGCAGATTGCGGCGCGCATTGCGCGGCAGGCGGGATTCACGCAGATCAGCACCTCGCACGAGACCAGCCCGCTGATGAAGTTCGTGAGCCGGGGCGACACCACGGTGGTCGATGCCTACCTCTCGCCCATCTTGCGCCGCTATGTACAGCAGGTCGCTGGCGAGATGCCGGGCGTGCGGCTGTTTTTCATGCAGTCCTGCGGCGGGCTGGCCGATGCGGGCAGCTTCCAGGGCAAGGATGCCATCCTGAGCGGGCCGGCCGGCGGCATCGTGGGCATGGCCCGCACGGCGGGGCTGGCCGGGCACGACAAGGTCATCGGCTTCGACATGGGCGGCACCTCCACCGATGTCAGCCACTACGCTGGCGCCTTCGAGCGCGAGTTCGAGACCCAGGTGGCCGGTGTGCGCATGCGCGCGCCGATGATGAGCATCCACACGGTGGCCGCCGGTGGCGGCTCGGTACTGGCCTATGACGGCTCGCGCTTTCGCGTGGGCCCGGAGAGCGCGGGCGCCAACCCCGGCCCCGTGAGCTACCGCCGTGGCGGGCCCCTGGCCGTGACCGATGCGAACGTGATGGTGGGCAAGGTCCAGCCCCGCTACTTCCCCAGCGTGTTCGGCCCGGCCGCCAACGAGCGGCTCGATGGCGAGGCCGTCCGGGCGCGCTTCGATGAACTGGCGGTGCAGACGGGGCGCAGGCCCGAGGAAGTGGCCGAAGGCTTCATCCGCATCGCCGTGCAGCAGATGGCCAACGCCATCAAGAAAATCAGCGTGGCGCGCGGCTATGACGTGACGCGCTACACGCTGCAGTGCTTTGGCGGTGCGGGCGGCCAGCATGCCTGCCTGGTGGCCGATGCCCTGGGCATGACCCGTGTGTTCGTGCATCCGCTGGCCGGCGTGCTCAGCGCCTACGGCATGGGCTTGGCGGACCAGACCGTCATCCGTGAACAGGCGATGGAGGTGGCGCTGTCTGCGGCGGCCTTGCCGCTGATCGCGGAGTCGCTGGATTCGCTGGGCGACGCGGCCAAGGCCGAGCTTGAGCGCCAGCAGGTCGGTGCCAGCCCCGTGCAGGTACGCTACAACGTGCATGTGCGCTATGAGGGCACCGATTCCGCCCTGGCCGTGCCCTTCGGCGGGCTGGACGACATCCAGGCGGCCTTCGAGTCGGCCTATCGCCAGCGGTTCGCCTTCCTGATGGCGGGCAAGGGCCTGGTGGTGGAAGCCGTTTCCGTCGAAGCCGTGATTGCGGGCGATGCGCCCAGCGAGCCGGTGCTGCAGGAGCATCCGCCGCGCGCGCATCCGCGCCGCGAAACCGTGCGCATGTACTCCGACGGTGCCTGGCATGACGCGGCCCTGGTGGTGCGCGAGGACCTGCGGCCCGGCGACGCCATTCCCGGCCCGGCCATCATCGCCGAGCACAATGCCACCACGGTGGTCGAGCCCGGCTGGCTGGCGCGGCTCACGGCGCTGGACCATCTGGTGCTGGACCGCGTGGTCGCGCGCAAGGCCGAGTACGCGGCCGGCACCTCGGTGGACCCGGTGCTGCTGGAGGTCTTCAACAACCTGTTCATGAACATCGCCGAGCAGATGGGTCTGCAGCTGCAGAACACGGCCTATTCGGTGAACATCAAGGAACGGCTGGACTTCAGCTGCGCGCTGTTCGATGCCGAGGGTCACCTCATCGCCAATGCGCCGCACATGCCCGTGCACCTGGGCTCCATGGGCGAGAGCATCCAGACGGTGATCCGCAAGAACGCCGGGCGCATGGCCCAGGGCGATGTCTATGTGCTCAACGACCCCTACCAGGGCGGCACCCACCTGCCCGACATCACGGTCATCACGCCCGTGTACGTGGCCGACGAGGCCTCTCCCACCTTCTACGTGGGCAGCCGGGGCCACCATGCCGACGTGGGCGGCATCACGCCCGGTTCCATGCCGCCGTTTTCCACGCGCATCGAGGAAGAGGGCGTGCAGATCGACAACTTCAAGCTGGTCGATCGCGGCGTGCTGCGCGGCCAGGAGATGGTCGAGCTGCTGCAAAGCGGCGAGTACCCGAGCCGCAACCCGCACCAGAACCTGGCCGACCTGAAGGCCCAGATCGCGGCCAATGAAAAAGGCGTGCAGGAGCTGCGCAAGATGGTGGCCCAGTTCGGCCTGCCCGTGGTGCAGGCCTACATGGGCCATGTGCAGGACAACGCCGAGGAGTCGGTGCGCCGCGTCATCACGCGGCTCAGGAACGGGCAGTTCACGCTGCCGCTGGACAACGGCGCGCAGATCCGCGTGGCCGTCACCGTGGATACGGCGGGCCGCAGCGCGGTCATCGACTTCTCGGGCACCAGCGCCCAGCAGACCAACAACTTCAATGCGCCGCGCGCCGTGTGCATGGCGGCCGTGCTGTACGTGTTCCGCACGCTGGTGGACGACGACATTCCGCTCAACGCGGGCTGCCTCAAGCCTTTGAAGGTCATCATTCCCCAGGGCTGCATGCTCAACCCCAATGCACCGGCCTCGGTGGTGGCGGGCAATGTGGAGACCTCCACCTGCATCACCAATGCGCTGTTCGGCGCGCTGGGCGTGATGGCGGGCAGCCAGCCCACCATGAACAACTTCACCTTCGGCAATGCGCGCCACCAGTACTACGAAACCATTGCCGGCGGCAGCGGCGCGGGCGCGGTGCTGGACGCCGAGGGCCGGGTGGAGCGCGGGTTCAACGGCACCAGCGTCGTCCAGACGCACATGACCAATTCGCGCCTGACAGATCCAGAGGTGCTGGAGTTCCGCTTCCCCGTCATGCTGGACAGCTATGCCATCCGCGAAGGCTCGGGCGGCAGCGGGCGCTGGCATGGGGGCAGCGGCGGTGTGCGGCGCGTGCGCTTCCTGGAAGCCATGACGGCCAGCATTCTGTCCAACGGACGCCTGAACCCGGCCTTCGGCATGGCGGGCGGCCAGCCGGGGCAGCCGGGCATCAACCGTGTGCTGCGCGCCGATGGCCAGGTCGAGGCGCTGGAGCACATCGGCGCCGTGCAGATGCAGCCCGGCGATGTGTTCGAGGTCTGCACGCCGGGGGGCGGCGGCTACGGAACGGCGGCCTGACACGCCGCCTGCAGGGGTCTGTCCGGGTGGTGGATGAGGGCCGCCCGGCCAGGCCTGGTTCATCACCGATGCAATGCCATTGAAGGCAAGACGCTTCTGCATACCGAAGCGCAAGGAGACTGAAAAATGACAAGCCTTGACAATGCCAAGCCCCTGGCTGGCGAACAGTCGCAGGGCAGCTGGCTGGGCCAGCTCGAACCCCGGGAAAAACGCGCGCTGACGGCCTCGTTCGGCGGCTACGCGGTCGATTCCTTTGACTACTACACGCTGCCCCTGGTCACGCCCATCCTGCTGTCGCTGTGGGGCATGAGCAAGACCGAGGTCGGCCTGATCGGCACCTCGACCCTGGTGGCCTCGGCCATCGGCGGCTGGATGGCCGGCATCCTGGCGGACCGCTACGGGCGTGTGCGCGTGCTGCAGTGGACCATCCTCGTGTTCGCCCTTTTCACCTTCGCCTGCGGCCTGGCGCAGACGCCGGGCCAGTTGCTGCTGGCCCGCACGCTGCAGGGTCTGGGCTTTGGCGGCGAATGGGCCGTGGGCTCGGTGCTGATCGCCGAGACCATACGGCCGGCTTTCCGTGGCAAGGCGGTGGGGCTGGTGCAAAGCAGCTGGGCCATAGGCTGGGGGGCGGCCGTGCTGGTGTCCATGGCGCTGTTCTCGTTTCTGCCGCCCGAGATCTCATGGCGGGCCATGTTCCTGCTGGGCCTGCTGCCGGCCTTGCTGATCCTGTTCATCCGCCGTTCCGTCAAGGACCCCGAGGTCTACCTGAAGACCCGCGCCGCCGTGGGCCGGGGCGAGCGCAGCGGGCACTTCCTGGACATCTTCAAGGGCGGCATGCTCAAGACCACGGTACTGGCCAGCCTGATGTTCACCGGCATGCAGGGCGGCTACTACGCCATTGCCGTGTGGCTGCCCACCTTCCTGAAAAACGAGCGCCACCTGACCGTGCTGGGCTCGGGCGGCTACCAGTTCATGTTCATCTTTGGCGCCTTTGCCGGCTACCTGTGCGGTGCCTACGCTTCCGACCGGCTGGGCCGGCGCCTGGCCTTCACGCTGTTCGCCATCGGCGCCGGCAGCCTGGCCTATGCCTATACGCTGATGCCCATCACCGATGCCTGGATGCTGGTGCTGGGCTTTCCGCTGGGCTTTTTCATGTCGGGCATCTTCAGCGGCGCCGGAGCCTTCCTGGCCGAGCTGTTCCCCAACGAACTGCGCGGCTCCGGCCAGGGCTTTTGCTACAACTTCGGCCGCGGCATCGGGGCCACCTTTCCCGCGCTGGTGGGCGTGTTCAGCGACCGGCTGGGCCTGTCGCTGGGCACGGCCATCGGCATCTGCGCCACGGCCGGCTACGTGATGGTGGTGATGTTCGCAATGTGCCTGCCGGAGACGCGAGGCCGGGATCTGGCCGCGCAGTGAAGCGCTGGCCAGACCGGCCACGGCACGCTCAGTAGCTGCCCATGTAGTCGCGCTTGCCGACCTCGACACCGTTGTGGCGCAGCAGGGCATAGGCGGTGGTCACATGGAAGAAGAACTGCGGCAGGCCGTAGTGCAGCAGGTAGGCGCTGGCGCTCAGCTTCTTTTCCTTGGGCGTGCCGGGGCGCAGCACGATCTCGCGGGACTCGCTTTGCGCGAACTGCTCGGGCGCGAACGAGCCCACATGGTCCAGCGCCTTGGCGATCAGCGCCTGCAGGTCGGCAAAGCTGGTCTGCGTGTCGGGCCACGAAGGCACCTCGGCGCCGGCCAGGCGCGAGGCGATGCCCTTGGCGAAGTCCGCAGCAATCTGCACCTGGCGCACCAGCGGGAACATGTCGGGGAACAGGCGGGCCTGCAGCAGGGCGTCGGGATCGATGTTCTTCTGCGCGGCGTGTTCCTCGGCCTTTTTGAGCACGTCGGACAGGGCCTTCAGCATCTGCTGCAGGACGGGAATGGAGGCGGTGTACAGGGGGCTGGTCATGGCGGGCTCGCTTCGGGGTTGGCTCGATGGGTCAGGCGCTGGCGGGCGGCTGCCGCGCCAGCGCAGGAAGGCTAACAGCAAACCGCGAAAGCCTTCTCCGTCCCCGCGATGAACCTCACTGGAACCTGTAGTTCAGCGTCGCCACCACGCTTGGCGGCGCACCCCAGGCCGATGCGCCGTAGTAGCCGATCTGGCTGTAGTACTTCTTGTCGAAGGCATTGTTCAGGTTCACTTGCAGCGACAGCTGGCGGTTGAACTGGTAGCGCGCCATCAGGTTGACCAGGCCGTAGGCGCCTTGCTGCACGCGCTCTTGCCCGTTGGGGCTGCTGGCCAGGGTGTAGTTGCTGCTTTGCGCAAGTCCTGCGCGGCGCTGGACTACGACATCAGCGCCAGCACCACGGCGGGCCTGGCCGAGGGACAGCGCCACAGCCGCTCGCGCCCCATGATCTACCAGGGCCAGATCTTCAACACCTGGACGCCCCGGCACATGCTGCGCCTGTGGGGCAGCTACCGCCTGCCGGGCGAGCTGGGCCGCTGGACGGTGGGCGCGGGCGTGAATGCGCAGACCGACACCCTCAGCTCC